>CAZTWC010000489.1:0-1518 GCA_964617105.1 uncultured Myxococcia bacterium | reverse complement strand
TATATATCTGCAGAGGTAGATGCGGAATTGGGGTTGGACAACTATGATGTGTACACCCTGTTTAACCTGGGAAACGACAGTATCAAGAAAAAAGATTATCCCCGGGCAATTAAATTTTTTAAAAAATTGGTGGAAAAATTTCCTGAATCGATCCACCTTCCGGCAGCCCTATTTAATCTGGGATTGGCCCTGGAACAAGACACACAATACCAGGAGGCTGACAAAAATTACCAGCGACTGCTTTCTAAGTTCCCCAATTCAAAACATGTAACCGATGCCAGGTTTCGCCAGGGAGAGTGTCTGCTCAAACAGAAGAGATATTCTGAAGCCCAAAAGGTTTTCTCCCATTTGGCCAATAAAAATTTGCCGGTTTCCACTAAGTTGGAGGCCATTTCTCAATTGTCTCTATGCCTGATAAAACAGAAAAACTATTCCCTGGCCGAAGACACTATCTGGTGGGGTATCCATATCTATTCCCGGGAGGAGAGAAAACAATCTTTTTATGACACCTATATTTTTGCCAAACTCCATTACATGAGAGCCGAAGTAAAGGCTGGGATGTTTGCAGACTTGAAAGTGCCGTTGCCCAAAACCAAAGAGGATGACGCTCTTGCTATTGCTATGTTGGAAAAGAAAGCCAAATTGTTGTTGGCGGCTCAAAAGGAGTTAATAAAAGTTATTAGGGTGGGAAATACTTATTGGGCCACTGCTGCCGGTTATCGGGTAGGTTCTCTCTATCACAAGATGTACCAGGATATTATAGATATACCCAAGCCGGAAGAGATGGGCTCAGAAGAGAGAGATGTATATACGGAGATGATGAGCGACAAGATTAAAGTGTTACTGAAAAAAGCAGTCCATGTGTTCACCCGGGTATTATGGATGGCGGAAAGAACTGGAGAGCGCAATCCCTGGGTGAAGAAAACCCGTAAAAAAATAGATCTGATCAACAAAATTCTGCAAAATGATAAACCATCAAAAAAACCAGAAGATCACCTGCCTCCTCTGGAAAAGGTGAGACCGTTAAAAAATGGTAAAGCCTGAAAACTTTGACTCCCACGACCATTCTAAGGGCTCGCCCTAAAATAAAAAGAAAAAAGTGTTTAATTTTATTTTCTTTGATCCGATGTAAAGTGCAAGAAGGAAAAAGTTGAACTTGCGTAGAAAGGAGATTCTCATACAGAGTTAATATTGAATAAATAAATTTGGTACTACTGCTGAGCTCATATTGCTATTACCGTTGTTTTTACTACCCGCTCCCTGCTCCCAGCTGAACTTCCAGTTAAACCTCCAGTGACATTTACTGCTCGATTACCTATACCAGTTATATTTGTTGTTGATGCTGCTGCGGTTTCTGTGGATCCCACATGACTTGCCGATCTGGCATCTATTATTTGTAGCCCAAAATATTTTTTACAAACTGATATAACGCGGAGAATTTTACTCTTGCGATAATATATAAATTTATATATTTTAATCAGATTGTATTCACCGTGCCAATTACCGGGGATGGTGCGA
>CAZTWC010000488.1:0-1519 GCA_964617105.1 uncultured Myxococcia bacterium | reverse complement strand
TTCCAAATTGATTTCGAAGGAGATACCTAGATTTTCAGAATGAAAATCGGTGATTTTGAAATCTCAGCCAATTGTTCGGAACCAGCAGCTTTGTGTTTGCTGTGTCTTCCATCTGCTGCCAATAGTGTAGCCCCAAAAGTGTTCCAATCCGGTGATAATATTGCCATCAGATGGGGTTATGAAGGTCACATTCTTGAACAGATTTTTATCGGATTTATCAGGGAGATTTGGCAACAGGGTAATGAACTCATCATTGAGGCTATTGATAGGGCTGCATTGTTATTTGATACCCGAATAACCAGGGCTTTCCAGTTTGAGACACCGACCGCCATTGTGCAGTCATTGCTGGAGACAGCAAAGGTTACTGATTACGAAATAGAGCAGATCGAGAAGCCGTTAAACCGTTTGCCATTGGTGAACAATACCATTGCCGAGGCCATTTATTATATCAATCGCCGCACTGGACTTGAGTTTGACTTTTGGTTTGGTCCTGATGGGAAATTCCATTGGCACTCCAAAGATAGTGCGGAACATTGCGGTTATCGGCTGGAGTATGGCAAAAATATCCTGGTTTATAAATTAAACGATGGTGGTCACATGGAGATAACAACAGTTGGGTTGCCTCTGTTTCATAGTCAATTGATTGATGTTGAACTGGATAGTGAAGAGAGCGTCTATTTCATTAATAAAATACGTCACTCCTTTGGCCCCGGCAACAGGGGTTCCAGGAGCAGTTTGTGGCTTAACAGGATTTTCTAATTGGGTCTTTTGAATATGGATAAAGCTCTGGCAAAAGCATTGAAAACACTAGTTGAGCAGATAAAACCCGATCTGCGATCACACATGCGGCTCTCCCTGCTGGGCAAGGTGGCGGCTGTCAATGAGGATGATTATCGGGTTGATGTGGTAGTGGAGGATATTAGAAGAGTAGATGAAGCAGGTGACACAGGTGGAGTAGCCAGTGACGATAGTGGCAATAGTGATGACAGTGATGGCAGTAATAAACCAGATACCAATACTATGGACTTGCCAAATCTGCCGGTGAGCAGCTTCTTTGCTCAGGATGGTTACGGGATCTGGGCACTGCCAGAGGTTGGTGCCGAGGTGACAGTCTCTTTTTACGAGGGAGACGTTACCCGACCTTATGTGGAGGCGCCGGTGTTCTACAACAACCGGGTGCCAGATGGATTTAAGGGTGACTCTTTCAAGGCCGGCACTATCGCCATTGTGGGCAAACAGGGCCAGAAACTTATCGTAAAACCTGATTCATCCGAGGTAGTGGTTATGGCCGATAGCATAAAGACCATTATCACCGGCAGCAAACAGTCGACAGTCACAGGAGACTCACAGGAGATGACCTCGGGAACACAGAGAAACACTGTTGGAAGAGACAGAAAAATCAAGGTGGACGGGAGCCAACTATTTGAAAGTAAAAAGTATTTTGGAACAGTAAAAGGTTTGTCTCAGGAGCAGTACAACAGCAGGAGAGTGAAGATAAAGGGCGAAGAAGAACACACTT
>CAZTWC010000487.1:0-1532 GCA_964617105.1 uncultured Myxococcia bacterium | reverse complement strand
GTTTTTCCCTGACTTATTTGGGCGCAACCGATTTTATTTTAAAGAATTATTGGTCAAAGGAGTTTAAATGCAAGTAGGATATTCATATTTAGAACAGCAGTTTTCTGACTGTAAGTCAATTCTAAAAGATATTGAAAAATTAGTTAAAACCGGAGACTTTACCCTGGGTAAACCGGTTCAGGAATTTGAGCAGAATTTTGCCCGGCAATTGGGGGCTGAATATGCTATTGGAGTTAATTCCGGTACCGATGCCCTGTTTTTGGCCCTTAAAGCAGCAGGTATAAAACCTGGTGATGAGGTGATCACTGCACCCAACACTTTTATCGCCACTGTTGGCGCTATTGTGGCTGCCGGAGCCAAACCGGTTTTTGTGGATGTAAATGATGAATTTCTTATTGATACCAATAAAATCGAAACTGCTGTTACCAGCAAGACCAAAGCCATTATGCCGGTGCACTATGCCGGACATGCGGTGGACATGGACCATATAATGGAAATTGCCGATAAAAACAAATTAGCAGTTGTGGAGGATGCTTGCCAGGCCATTGGCGCCAAAGTCAATGATAAATGCTGCGGCACCATCGGCATAGCCGGTGGTTTCAGTTTGCACCCCCTCAAAAATCTTAACGTCTGGGGAGACAGCGGGGTAATAATCACCAACAGCAAAAAAATCAAAGAAAAATTGATTCTATTACGAAATCATGGTCTGGCTGATCGGGATAATGTGACCATATTCGGGTATAATAGCCGCCTGGACAGTCTGCAGGCAGTGGTGGGCAACCATTTGATTAAAGATTTTGAATGGATAACCGACAAACGGATTACCGCTGCTAACCGTTTAGACCGGGAACTTGGTCCTGATAGTGAATTGAAACCCTTTATCACTATTCCTATCCGCCGACTGAACAAAAAATACGTATATCATCTATACATGATAATTGTTAAAGATCGTGACAATCTGCTGCAGCATCTGAACAAACATGGGGTTGAAGCCAAAATACACTATCCGATTCCCCTTCATCTACAAGAGGCGGGCCAAGATCTTGGTTATAAAAAAGGTGATTTTCCCAATTGCGAATGGCAGTGTGAAAATATGCTTACTTTACCGGTTCATCAACACCTTAGTGATGAACAGATCTCCTATATTATCAAATCTATAAGAGAATTTTATTTGGAGTGATACCCTTTTAACGCCCATAATACAAATCCCCGATTAGAAAACAAATTGCCAATTAAAACAATTTTTATCAACCAAGCCAATTGTAATCAATGAATACTAAATCCATTAATAATAATACCAACCTAAACTCCGCCAAGGTAGTAGCCTTGGTACAGGCCAGAATGTCATCCTCCCGCTTGCCGGGCAAAGTGATGAGAACCCTGGCCAGGCGTCCCATGATCTGGCATATTGTAGAGAGATTAAAAAAAGTTTCCGGGCTGAATAATATTGTGGTAGCCACCACCACCCACCAGGATGATATACCCCTTATAAAATACCTTAAAAACAAGAAAATAGACACTGTCGCATATGA
>CAZTWC010000486.1:0-1540 GCA_964617105.1 uncultured Myxococcia bacterium | reverse complement strand
GATTACATAATTCGGTATTTGAAAGACGATATCATCGTCCTGGGCTCTTTTTATGCTTATAATACCCAAAAAATAGATCAAACTGACAAATTTGTCTTCACTGCCGAATTTCCAGTTGGTAGTCTCGGAAATTAAATTGGTATCGATCAAAGAGGCTAAAACCTCACCCTGGTTTAAGAGTTGGTCGATAACTGCCAG
The DNA here is from genome assembly GCA_964617105.1 of uncultured Myxococcia bacterium. Taxonomy (GTDB): domain Bacteria; phylum CAZTWC01; class CAZTWC01; order CAZTWC01; family CAZTWC01; genus CAZTWC01. Next base: position 1,342 of record CAZTWC010000486.1, on the reverse strand, counting down.
GTTTTTTTCATAATCACCGATTTTGAACATCTGCTGGATTTTAGTGTAATCGGAGATGATATTATTATCGATCAGGTTGTCAGGATATTTACAACGCTCACTACGAATAAAATCACTGACAAAGTACAAAATCATATCCGGATTGAAAACTCTATCTACAGAATCTTTACTAAATAGATACCCGTCATAATATCGGCATAAATCATCAAACATCTTCTGGCAGTCAAGAGGCCTGACCTCTTGGCATTCGGTACAAATCTGCTGGATTATGGTGCGGACTTCTTCGCCAGTGAAACCAAGCATCTGGTTGAATTCCGGCAAGGTAGTAATGTTTTTGGTAATATTGAACCCACTGGATAAACTATCCATGGCGATGGGTGTTACACCGGTGATAAAGACCCGATCAACAGTACCCCGTTGAGTACCCTCTTTTATTTGTTCGTAAAATTTTCGCACAAAACCGGTGGAACCAAAATGTTGCTTAAACTCATCGGGTTTAAAGGCCAAAAGTTCATTGGCAAACAGATCGTATTCGTCAATTATAACGTACAGTTTATTACCGTAGTTAAGTTCAATAAAATCTAATAATTCGCCTATCATCGAGGCTGGTGTTTTGTGGGCACAAATTTTATCGATTTGGTTTTGATTGGCTAACCGTTGCATAGAAAGACAATGGGTAATACTTCTGGCGATTTTGTTGCTAAAATCATAATATAATTTATCATTTGTATCTGTTTCTATCCCGCTAAAATCGAACTTCAGCACCAGGTAACTATTTTTTCGCTTTGTCGGCTTCTTACCAATATAGTACTCCCCAAAAAATTCATCAAATCTGTCCTTGTATTGTACATCATAGTAATAACTCAGCATCGAACAAAACAAAGACTTGCCAAACCGCCGGGGCCGCAGAAAAACCAGGTAATTCTCGCTTAAATTTTCCAGTATCTCAATATAGTGAGTTCTATCGACATAATAGAAGTTATTTATGACTATTTTCTCAAAGTTTGATTCTCCATAAGGAATTTTCATAGGGTATCCTTGGTTAAAATTTCCGTCTTTTAAAACAGATAATATTTTACCAGATGTTTGGTTATATGAAAATAGATAATTGGTAAGAGCATTTCGACATGTGGCAAATTTCGTTCACGAGGCCAACCCGGGTGCACTGGTTCTCCGCTGCAGGCTTCGCTCCGCCCCAGGGCACCCGGGTTGTCTATCAGGCCTGAAAACATACTGACCTTTAATTTGCTAAGCCGCTTTTACAAGTGAACGCATCATCTCCTCTCTGCCAGCCCTTATGTGGCCGACTGCCATGGATAACATCACTATCAAGGCCAAGCCG
>CAZTWC010000485.1:0-1549 GCA_964617105.1 uncultured Myxococcia bacterium | reverse complement strand
GCAAAGACCGGTGATAATATCCATATTGTCCCCGATTTTTACTGGGAAAAGGGGGTTTGTTGGATAAATGTTTGGACAGCCTCTAAAGATATGACTTTGGATGGTGCTATTACCGATGGTGAATGTCAGGGCAGAGAAAATAACTTTGTTGCTTTTGAGATGCTAAAAAAAAATGTCCCCGGTTTTAAAGAGGCCATTATCATGCATACGGCCAGCCATTTAGGGGTTAGAAAAACCAGACTGCTGGAAGGGATGAAAACTGTTTTAGGTGAAGAGATGGAAAATGGGATCTTGTTTGATGACGCTGGCGGCAGTTTTGGCCATCCGGCTCGAAATGGTAAGAAGATCACTTTTCCAATTGGCTGTCTGGTCCCCAAAGATGTGAATGGACTGTTGGTATCTGGACGACATGTCTCCACCGACAGTCAGGGTCAGGATCTTCTCAGGGTTATCGGCGGTTGTTGGGCCACCGGTGAGGCAGCGGGTAATTTGGCAGCGGAGAGTATTGGGGCGGGTGCTGGTCTAAGAGATTATTATTTGTCGAATAAGGTTTTACCGTAGAAATCATCGTGAAACCGCAGATGACTGTTGTGTTGTAACGGATCATCTCCCATCTTAAACCTTTATCCTGGTAAACCTGCGTCCAGTTCATATTGGCGATTTTTTTCAAGGTTGACAGGATCGGTACCACTCATATATTTTAGTCTTCCAGGTTATTTTGTTCTATCTCTTCTTCCAGGTCTTTCAGGTCAGTTGCTTTGGGTGGATTTTTTTCAGCCCAGCCAATGGCCTTATCCAAATCCTGTTTGACCTTTTTCTCAAATAGCCAGCGTTCATTATCTGGAACAAATTTTCCCAACTTAATCACCCACACACCTGGCGAAGACCGATCAATCAGAACATGCTTCCCTGCGAATTCCTTACCCAAAGAGATTTGCCCACTTCTTCCTATGGTTTTTACTTCTGGCACAACACCACCCCTATCATGTTATTACACGTTAATGCTTTCATGTATTATTATAGATGACACGCAACTGTGGTCAACCTTCCCCCAAATTCCCTAAGAAAGTGGGACTAAACCGCCTCTAATAACAAAAAAGAGTTGGCCATTGGTGGTAGGTGCAGTGGCGGTTTGGATTGTTCGATAGTTGCCACAACTGTCCAAACACGCTCAGCCAATACTCTTGTCGAAGCACTCAATAGCCAAATCCCAATACCTCTATCATAAGTCGCAACCAGAGTAATAGATAACCAATATCAACCGGCGATATACAAGCCCAGACGACCAGCCGAAACCACGTTCTACAAAATCATTCAGGAAAACCTGGAACCTTATCTGCACACAATCAGAGAAAACAATCCAGATGATGACCCCATCCCCAGTTATGTGGAGAAGGAATTCTACAAATATCTGGACTGCGGCTTGCTATCAAAGGGGTTTGCCAGAGTCTACTGTGATTCCTGCCATCATGAGTATCTGCTCCCATTTTCCTGCAAAGCCAAAAGCCTTTGCCCATCCTGCACCTCCAAAAATATGGCCAGAACCGCT
>CAZTWC010000484.1:0-1585 GCA_964617105.1 uncultured Myxococcia bacterium | reverse complement strand
GGGTTCAGGGCTGCAGGCCCTGATCGACGGCAGAGCGAATGGTGCATTATTCACACCAGGATTTTAAAAAAACATAACAACCAACCGCAATCCTGGATTGTTTCTGGAGTTGCATAGCATTTCATGTGGTCCTTTTAACTTCATGGCATTACGAAAGGAGTTTAATTGAAACTAAAAATTTTTACATTGCCCTTTAAACACGCTCATAACGGCTTTGATGACACTGCCATCCAGGAATTCATCGCTGATAAAGAGGTGATGGAGGCGACTGATCATTTTTTTATTCACGAAAAACTTCCTTACTTGAAAATCTTTATCTCCTACCGGGACATCCAACCCGATGAAAAGAGAAGATCTGGTGGAAGAATTATTGGAAAAAGAAAAGAAGATCCCGCCAGCCAGTTAGATGAAATAGAGAAGGAAATATATAACCAGTTGCGCACCTGGCGGGCGGCCCAGGCCAAACATGAGGGAGTTCCTGCCTATATTATTGCCACCAACAAACAGTTGGCCAAGATGGTAAAGTCAGGAATTGCTGCCAAATCCGATCTGGGCAAAATAGATGGTTTTGGGGAAATAAAACGAAACAATCTATCCAACCAAAATTATAATGACCTACGACCCTAATATCCATCATCGCTGTTCCTCTCGGCTAAAAGGATATGATTATTCCCAGCCTGGTTCCTATTTTGTAACAATTTGTACCCAAAATCAGCAACCTTTTCTAGGCAAAATTTTAGACAAAAAAGTAGTTTTAAATCCCATAGGCAAAATCGTTTATAAAAATTGGATTTTAATACCAAAATATTTTTCTGATCTAAAATTAGATGAATTCGTGGTAATGCCCAACCATATTCATGGCATTTTATGTAAACACCCCCGCCACCGCTGTAGGGGTTTGATTTATCAAACCCCTTTTCCACAAAAGGAAAAACAATCGTTAAAAAGAGACAATGAATTGTCAAAAACTGGGGATGAATTGCATAAAGATTTGGATGGATCATCAAAAGGGCGCAATGAATTGCGCCCCTACAACGCCGGGGATATAACATTGGGTGAAATTATTAGATATTTCAAGGCAAAAACGGCCAGAATTATACGTGCGGAAGGATATGAACATTTTGCCTGGCAACGTAATTATTATGATCACATTATCCGCAATGACACTAGTTTAAATCATATTCGAGAATATATTATTGGTAACCCCAAAGGATAGGCAACTCAAAATAACCATTGACAATAAAACCTTGCAAGGTAATGATTTTATCAGTTTTAGGCCAGGGGCAAAAGAGCTCGAACCGGGTTAAACGCGGGGGCAGTTGGAACAACAACGCCCAGAACTGTCGGTCGGCTAATCGCAACAACAACTCGCCTGGCAACCGCAACAACAACCTGGGCATTCGCCTCTCTAGTTCAAGGTATGGCCAGATGCTGTGCGTTCACGGATTCACAGCCCGTGCATAACCATGACCATCGCCCCGGACCTGCTCCTGCTGGCCGTTTTTGGCTCAAGCAGGACAAATAAAGATCCCCGACTGCGGCTGGTAGGCACTCTGTTGCCGAAGGTGGCGGTTGGGGAATTTTT
>CAZTWC010000483.1:0-1598 GCA_964617105.1 uncultured Myxococcia bacterium | reverse complement strand
ACAAACTTACTGTTCAAAAGCAGCGTTGACCTGGGGGCCCGATAATCAAATATTCTCTCCTGACTCATGGCAGCCTCCAGGAATCCAGTAATCCAGGCTCTCGGCCATCTAAAATACCGCCATCGTCCCAGGTATCCAGCACCACGGCGGGATCAGCTACCATTCTGGTATGAGCAGGTTTCATTCTGTTTACCTCTGAATAGAAACTGTCCTGGGAAAACTTACCATCCCACTTAAGAATCCTGACGATAAACTCAGCCCACCGGCTCCGGTTTTTCCGAAAGAGTTCCTTTATCTCCACATCAAAGCCCAGGGCCTTGAGTGCTTCTATCAGTCCGGCAGCAGTACCCTCTTTTTGCTTTTTCTCAAAGGCAGTCATGATGCGACTCCGCAGTTTTCGGTCATTTTCGTCTGGTAGCCTATACGTGCCATAGGCCAGGCCAATGTTGTCCAAATACTCCCCCTCGGCGGTCTTGGCTGCAAACTGCCTGGAAATCAGTAAAATCTGCTCTCTTACATCCTCAAGTCCTTTGCCAAACACCTCCAGCAATTGATAGATTCCGGACTCATACTTGGCCTTCTTCTTGAAAAACACGGGTAACAGCCACCAAAGGTAGTCAGCCAGTTTTTCTGTGGTCTCGGCAAATAACTCTACCTGTTTCACTTGTTCCGCCTGTTCAGACATTGGTCGCTGCTCCAAAGGTAAGATTGATATTGCCTAAAACAGCATACTCGTAAGAGTTGAGTTTAATGTCGTGCCTGGGCGACAAAAGATCGAGGTTATGCACCCCGTCAACACTCATGATGATCTCGGCCACCTGCATTTTGATCACATCCTGACCCACTCCCAGAGATTTCAGCCACAATAATTCCGGATCATCCTCACCGGCACCAGAAAAGTAGATGTTTAGCCGTCGTATTATCTCCGTTTCCACCACCTGAGAATTGGTGCCTCTTTTCAATGTAACAAATGCCTTGACAGCAACATTCACCGGCGATGGTGCTTTGACCAAAACATCAGCACAAAGTGGTTTGTTTTTATCGACAACCTTCTGCACCTTGGCTATCAAAGCCTGGGAGGGCATACCGGACTCACCAAGCACGTAAATATCGAAAGTTCCCTGTCCCCGGGGCAGGTTGTCATTTACCCAGACTTTTTTGACACCATTTATCCCCATGGCCCAGGAGATGTAAGACTGTTTGGTGCTTCCCCTTGCCAACTCATCCCAGGCCAGAAATGTTCTTTCCCGCAAAGTATCGTCATTCTCTCTGTCAGTTCCCTCCTGGGTCAGCCACTCAGGCCGGTTGACAACTTCAGCAATGCCATTGATAAAAGTCTTCAGCCGACAAATAGAGTTGGGACCTACATTGTGGTCAGCACCTGCAGTTTCAGCGATAACCGGAACAGTAATGGATCTGTTGCCCTTTAGAAGAACCATCTTTTGGGTGGTAATAAACCGATATTCCATGCCACTACCATCAACCCCGGTGGCCACGATGCTCCCATTGGGAATAGGGATATTGGCTTTAGCCGGCTGACTGGACTTGGTCAAAAACGTGACTTTACCCTCGGTCTTGGTGGAACCTTTACGCTCAAT
>CAZTWC010000482.1:0-1605 GCA_964617105.1 uncultured Myxococcia bacterium | reverse complement strand
TCCACAATCAACGCCCGCATCTTTCCTCTAATAGGAGAACGATCTGGAACCATGTTATGTTCTTCCAGGAATTTTTCCAGGTCAGTTCGATATATACGACGGTGGCCACCAAGAGTTTTATAAGCTCTCAATTTGCCAGCTTCGATCCAGTTGCGGATGGTAAAAGGATTAACTTTGCAAATTTTTGCCGCTTCAAAAGTGGTTAATACATCTTTTTTCATAACTCCCCTCTTTTCTAACAAATTTGGAGATAAATTAAAATATTATCTATGATTTTTATTCATAGTATAAAATATATATTTGTTCAAGCTTTTTTTTATTTTATTAGTTATTTTTTAATATTTCGCAAATAGTGTAACGCAGGTTAAAATCAGATCTAGTGTTTTTGCCGCTTGCTACCCTTAATCTTCTAAAGGACAAAAAGGTAAATACACTTTCACTCTGGTTCCCAATCCCAGTTTACTGCAGATCTCCATACTGCCCCCGTGTTCATTGATAATACCATAGCAAATTGAAAGCCCCAGTCCTGTGCTTTCGCCCCCTTCTTTGGTGGTGAAAAAGGGTTCAAACAGATTATTCATATCTTCGACATCTATACCGCAGCCATTGTCAACTATGGAAATCAAAAGGTATCTGCCTAAATCTTCCTTCTTAATCGGCTCAAAAGGTGAAAACCGATCACCTTCTGCAATATCATTACCAGTATCTTCATCCCCTTTGCTAACCTTAACCATTATCTTACCCTGAAAGTCCACCGCCTCCATGGCATTGGCAAGCAAATTGGTAAACAAATTTTCCAGGCATTGGATGTCCGCATTCAAAGACGGCAGATGTGGGAAGATCTCCTTTTTAAACTCTATTTGTCCCTGCAGCCGCTCCAGCCTGGGTAGTAAAATTAATTTTTTAAAGGTTTGCGAGGTATCTATCCTTGTCATCCGGGGAGAGTACTGCTGAGAAAATTTTAACAGATTTTCCACGATACTCTGGCATCGTTTTCCCTGTTGGTAAATTTTATCCAGATAGTTGATAGTTTCTGCATCGTGACCTTTTTTTCTCTTCAACAACTTGGAAAATCCCAGAATACCGGAAAGCGGATTGTTCAATTCATGGCCTATACCGGCCGAAAGCCTGCCTATAGCAGCCAATTTTTCTGACTGCAACAGTTTGGCCTGGGTCTCTTTCAATTGCCGGATAGATGATTCCAACTTCTGAGTCCTCTCCTTTACTCTAATCTCTAAAAGCGATTTGCTGTTTTTCAAATCTTCCAGCAATTGTTGCCGCTCTTTGAGCAAAATGGTTCTTTCAATGCCCCGCTCCACCGTATTTTTCAGGAAATCCAGGTCCCTGATAGGCTTAGTAATATAGTCGCTGACCCCCAGGGAGATGGCAGTCTGAAACGTTTCCAGGCTGGCAAATCCGGTCATCAGAATTACCACAATTTCTGAGTTGGTATCCTTTACCTGCTTTAGCAATTCGATACCATCGCAATATGGCATATTCAGGTCGGAGATAATCAAATCCACTTTTTTATCCCGCACCATTTCTATAGCCTGCTGACCGTCATAAGATTTAAGCAGCCGGCGGGATGGATCTTCTATAACCTGT
>CAZTWC010000481.1:0-1606 GCA_964617105.1 uncultured Myxococcia bacterium | reverse complement strand
TATCAAAGATGTTGGCCGGGTAATCGACACTTACAGAGAGAGAACTTCCTATTCCCGCCTCAACCGGCAAAACAGCGTTTCTTTGAGTATCACCAAGCGGACCGGAGTTAACCTGATCAAACTGTGCGACAACATCAAAACTCTGGTTAAAACCCTTCAGACTGACCTCCCAACAGGCACCAGCATCACTTTTATGGGGGATTTTTCCGAACATATCCGCAATATTGTGGCTGAACTGGAAAACAGCATCCTATCCGGCCTGTTGCTGGTTCTGATAGTTATCTTTTTCGCTTTGGGTTTACGCAGCGCCATCATTGTAGCCCTGGCCATCCCTTTTTCCATGCTCATCGCCTTTGCCACTCTGGATCTGATGGGAATAACCCTGAATATGGTGGTGCTCTTTTCGCTGATTTTGGCTCTGGGTATGCTGGTGGACAATGCCATTGTGGTGGTGGAAAATATCTACCGCCACTATCACCTGGAAAAAATCGGCCGCCTGGAGGCTGCTATAAAAGGGACCTCCGAAGTGGCCTGGCCCATTACCACCAGCACCATTACCACCCTGTGTGCTTTTATGCCGCTGATATTCTGGCCTGGGATCATGGGTAAATTTATGAGTTTTTTACCAAAGACTCTAATGCTGACTTTGGCTGCTTCCCTGTTTATTGCCCTGGTGATCAATCCGGTATTAACCGCAGTTTTTATCAAACGCAGCAACTCAAAAAGCAAACCTGAAAAAAAACATTCTTCTGAGGAAAATTCGGACATAAAACCTGGGTCCGGTTTTATGTCTCTATATCGCCGGTTTTTAACCCTGTGCCTGAAATATCGGCTATTAACCATGTTGGCGGTTTTTGGTTTTGTAATACTGACCATGTTGATTTATGTAAAATTCCAGCATGGCGTAGAATTTTTTCCGGTTACCACACCAGAAAGTGTGATGGTTTCTATAAAAGCGCCTGATGGTATTAAACTCGATGTAACTGATGCTTTGGCGGCGCGGGTGGAAAAATGTATGAGCGCCAATAAAAACATTGAGATTTTTGTAGCCAACACTGGCGTGGGCGGCGCAGGCTCAGGTTCAACCTTGCCTCACCGGGCCAGAATAAACGCCGATTTTCAAGAACGGGAGAAATGGCTGGAAAATCCTAACCTCACCATTGAAAAACTTAGGAAATGTATTGACAAACTGGCAGGAGCTGAATTGAAAATAGATCGGGACAAAATGGGCCCGCCTTCGGGGCGGCCGGTCAATATTGAAATCTCCGGTCCAGATTTCAATATCCTCTCTAAACTTTCTCAACAAGTAATGGAGAAAATAAAAGGGGTAAAGGGGCTGGTTGACCTGAGCCGCGATTATAATCGCGGCCGGCCGGAATTATTGATTAGAGTCAGGCGGGAAGAAGCCAAAATCGTAGGAACCAACACCATGAAAGTGGCCCGTGAAATTCGCACCGCTATCAATGGCAGCAAAGCCTCGGTATTTAGAGAAGGAAACGATGAGTATGATATTGTGGTAAAACTCGACCGCCAATTCCAGGATGATTACCTGGAATTAAAAAGACTCACCGTGCCTGGCAAGGATGGAGTTCCGGTGCCGCTTACC
>CAZTWC010000480.1:0-1619 GCA_964617105.1 uncultured Myxococcia bacterium | reverse complement strand
CCCGACTGCGGCTGGTAGGCACTCTGTTGCCGAAGGTGGCGGTTGGGGAATTTTTAACCAAGATCTGGGCAAAAATTTGGAATCAAATTAAATGACTAAAACGGAATTTACTTTTAGCAGACTTGTGACTTCCATTCAAAAAGTTCACAATCAATTAGCAGCAGGTGTCAGTCATGCTGTGAATACAAGTTTAACATTGCGAAACTGGCTTATTGGTTTCTATATTTCGGAATTTGAACTAAAAGGAACTGACCGGGCAAACTACGGTGAATCATTATTGGCAGAACTTTCTAATACGCTGAAAAAACAAAGAATTAGCAATTCCGGCCGTAGGCAGCTATACAATTACCTATTATTTTATCGGGCTTATCCAGAGATAGTGCGGACACTGTCCGCACAATTCGGCCAAATAATACCAGAAATTTCCAAACATATAGAAAAAGTGCCGACACCGTCCGCACAATTGACAATTCCTCCAGAAAAATTGGTTAATCGCCTTTCATACAGCCATTTTGAATTAATGGTGCAACTTGATGATCCCCTTAAGCGCACTTTTTATGAACTCGAATGCATCAAGGGTAATTGGTCTGTTAGAGAATTAAAACGACAAATTGGTAGTCTTTATTTTGAACGCTCGGGATTATCAATCAATAAAGAGAAACTAGCAAAAATGGCCCATAATGGCGCTGAAAAAACAGAACCTAAACTGGCGATTCGGGATCCATACATTTTTGAGTTTCTCGGTCTGAAACCAAAAGAAGTTATGCCAGAATCAGCATTGGAAAATGCACTTCTTGACAAACTACAAGATTTCCTACTGGAATTGGGGCACGGTTTTTGTTTTGAAGCCCGGCAAAAACGGCTCTTGATTGGAAACCAGCATCTCTTTGTTGACCTGGTAATTTTATCACCGAATTCTGAAGTGCCACGTGTTGCTTGAGTTGAAAACTATAGAATTTACCCACGAACATTTGGGGCAACTTAACACCTATGTTAGTTGGTACCGAGCCAATCAAATGACCGAGGGAGACAACCCTCCTATCGGAATTCTGCTATGCACTAAAAAAAACCAGCCATTAGTGGAATACGCCCTGGCTGGCATCGATAATCAATTGTTTGTATCGAAATATCAACTTGAACTTCCATCCAAAGAGGAAATGGAGAAATTTTTGTTAGAATATGTCACCAAGGAGTTTGGGACCAAAGAGCACTAACCATAATCCACCAACAAAATCAACAACTTCCAAAACCGGTTAACAGCACCGACCCGATGGTTAACAGGATCACCTGTCAACCCCCTGTTAACCGCCCGGTCGCTCAAATGACCATTTTCAAAACGGTTAACAACCCTGTTAACCACTTTAGGCAAGCCTAACCCAGAGAAACAGAGACTCTTCAGAGAGCCTCAAAATGCCCGGTATTATTTGCGTGATTTTTGTAGTTAATGTGAGATGACATCGGTTTTGGTCTCTTTTTCTGAGACCGGCAGAGACTGACAGAAACCGGGTTAAGACTGGCCAAAAAGAGAAATACCCCATAAAATTGAGGCAGACATTTCCGTGATATCGAACCAGATGGGCAGTGGCCAACCTTGACAGCCCACCGCTAACCACCCGTTA
>CAZTWC010000479.1:0-1659 GCA_964617105.1 uncultured Myxococcia bacterium | reverse complement strand
AAAAGTTGAGCAGGATCTAACTCCCATAGTCACATCCTGCCCATCGTGTTTACACCATCTTTCTGGAGTGGAGGAGAAACGAAAACTCTTTAGTTTGGAGGAGTTGGTAATAGACGGTTTGAGGAGTTAGGAATGTCAGGTTTTATAAATGGATAGATATTTTTTTGTGGTAAATCCCCGAGCTGCCGGTGGTGTGGCGGCGAAAAAGTGGCCACAAATTTCAAAGATGGTCAAAAGGCAAATCAGCACTTTTGAGATTGGTTTTACCAAAGGCAGCATGGACGCAGCCGCTATAACCACCAAGGCTCTGGAGGCTGGTTTTCAACGGATTGTGGCGGTTGGAGGCGATGGTACTATCAATGAGGTGGTAAACGGTTTTTTTAAAAATGAAATACTTATCAATCCTGAGGCGACTTTCTCCTTTATTTCTCTGGGTACCGGCGGTGATTTCAGTCGGAATTTTGGCGGCCATAATTTGGAAGACTCGTTAGCGCGGATTTTTAAGGGAGAAGCCAGAAAAGTTGATGTGGGACTGATGCAATATACCGATTTATACAATGATCAGAAAAATTTACATCAGCGTTTTTTTATAAATATCGCCTCTTTTGGAATCAGCGGTCTGGTAGATCAATATGTAAATCAGAGCACCAAAAGGCTGGGAGGAAAGATCTCCTTTTTTATTGGCACCATCAAGGCTCTGTCGCAATATGCCTCCCAGTCGGTACGCCTTAGGCTGGATGATCAATTTGAGCAGCAACTAAAGATCAACACTGTAGCGGTGGCCAATGGTAAATATTTTGGCGGAGGGATGAAGGTGGCTCCGCAGGCAGATCTCTCTGACGGTTTATTAGATATTATAATTATTGGTGATATGACCTGGCCGGAGGTATTAACCAGTGGTTTAAGTATTTACCAGGGCACCCACCTGAACCACTCAAAAGTTAAAATGTTGCGCGGCCGCAAATTAGAGGCTTTACCGGTAATTTCAACCGCCTCCTGCATCTCTGCTAATTCCTCTGCCCCTGCTGCCTCAGAGACCTCCACGATGGGTTCAAATTTGAAAAATATGGTACTGCTAGATGTAGATGGTGAACAGATAGGGCGGTTACCAGCATCTTTTCAAATTAAACCTGGAGCAATATCTATGGTGGTTTGAGAACAATTTATTTTTCCACACCACCTGCTGTGTCCGCAAACTACCTGGGCACAATATGCTCTGCTCAATTTTCTGTGTTTTGACTTTTTACGAAACCGTCATGTATACCCCTTGAAATATCATTAGGATGAAATTGCCATTAAAGCAATTCAGAGTTGCAATTGATCAAGTAATAGATTATACTTAAGAAATATCTAACGCTAATATTTCAAGGGGTTATATGAGGAAGAGATATAAAAAATGAAAGATATATTAGTAGTTGATGATGATCAATTTATAAGAAAATTTTTAAAACGATCTCTGGTCAAGTCTGGATACAATGTTGAAACCATAGCTTCACCAGAGGAGTTTTTTCAGAAATTTACCGGCATCAAGAAGTTTCCCTTTCAACTGGTTATCCTTGATTACCAGATGCCAGGTATGACGGGTGAAGATTTCTACAACTATTTTCAGGAAAACTACCTGGATCCATGTCAATTTATTATCCTTACCGCCTATCCTGA
>CAZTWC010000478.1:0-1662 GCA_964617105.1 uncultured Myxococcia bacterium | reverse complement strand
AGGCCGGGGTCAAGAAAGTCAAGTGGTGGGCGGCCCTGGACAGGCGTTGCTGCCCTGAGTGCTCAGCCCGGCATGGGCAGGTGTATGAGGTTGATAGGGTGGAGGCGCCGCCGAGGCATCCCCGGTGCAGGTGCAGTCTGTTTAGTTATGAAGTCAATTAAATTGCTATTTCCAACACAAGAGAGTCATAAGTGACCGTGGGAGAGACCTCATTTTTGGTCTCTTCTCGTTCAACAAGTCCCATTTGGCAAAGATACTTGACATCATCGGCAACATTTTTAATATTGCGGTTAGCCAGTCGGGCCAGTTGATTTATCGATGATGGTTTTTGAGTCTTGATAATGTGCATCAACTCCAGCCGTTTTTTAGTCAGTGCCTTTCGAAATGCCTCAAAACTGGTAAAGTAAACACCTTCAGTTTTTTTAACCGCATCTCCTGTTTGGATGGCTTCGCCAACCGCTACAAATTCTTTTAGAGACTGGTCAAGGTCTTTAATGCCGATTTTAACCTTTTTTGTTTTCATCACCTTCCCCTTTATATTTTTTGACATCTCTAAAAAAATCTTCTGCTAACTTTAAAAGGTTCTTAAATTCATAGGGTATTTGTTCTGTTTCATAGTGGATGTGGTTGCCTTTGCCCTCGGCGTTGTCATAGCCGATTATTCGCTCGCCACCTACAATATAAACCAGTGAGTATTTAATCCCATGCGGTTGCTTTGCCGAAATTGGCACTTTCCAGAGTTTGATTTCAACCGTGTTTCCTAATTCATCAGTAATTTTATCGTGCTTTAGTAATTCTGCCTTCATAACTATTGGTATGATACACCAATAGGCGTGTCTTGTCAATTGTTTTTAGTTTTTGGGATTTTCCACAAGAACACTTTTTTTCTTCTGCGACCTCACATTCTCCAAAATTATTTTTCCACATCGCCGCCAACCCAGCGGTCGTAATGTCAAAGGGCCATCAGATAAATAGACAATGCGTGCTGGAACTTGAGTTGACAGCCCCAATATATTCAATGCAGTTGACCCGGTGAATTGAATACGCCATCCAAATCTGCGGACCAGGGCCTGAGCGACCTGGTCAGAATCCGGGCTCAAAACTGTTTTAAGAGTTTCGCTATATTTTGGGTAATCATATATTCCCCGAATGACGCGCCGAAGAGTTCCTTTTTTTAGCAGGCGATGTAGGGTGATATCGATTGCTGAACGGCTGATGGGCGGGTGTATGAGATTGGTAAATTTGAACCTCCAGTTCTTCATCCACGTTGCCGGTGCTGTTGTATATCAGTCACACCTTAAGTTGAGTATTTCAGTTCAACTCTTCAGAGGGAGATACCCCTTAAGGTCCACATCAAGTGCTTTTAAGATTAAACAAATTCTTTTCCAACTTACTGATTCATAGAATGTTGCTTCATATTTTTGAATTTGTTGGGGTTTCATTTTTAGTTTTTCAGCCAGGCTTTTCTGAGTGTGCCCCTTGGCAATTCGAGCCTTTATCAATACTTGTGGAAGGTCTTCGAATGAACGTAGATTTAACTTTGATTTATTAGCTAATTGGTCATATTCCAACAACTGATCTTGAAGTTCCTTTATTTGAGATTCGACTCCTGCAATCATCGCATCGTAAACCCGGGGTGCCATCTTCTCTTTAGTGCTCCGA
>CAZTWC010000477.1:0-1685 GCA_964617105.1 uncultured Myxococcia bacterium | reverse complement strand
AATGGTGCAGCATATTGCGGTTTTTGGAAGAAGCGGCAGTGGTAAGACCAACTTCATTAAAGATAGGTTTCGGGTGATCGACAGGTGATCGACCTGGCGAAAATGTGAGGATTTTAGGTGGGAATGTGGCGGGGTTTACAGTTGTTTTTCAAACTCAGAAACCGAGGAAATCGTTGCTGCTACTCGGCGAAGATGCTTTAGCAAGTCGATCTCGGTAATCGAGTTTCTCTTTTTAATCAGGTAATCGGGAACACGATCGAACCGGGCCTCGATAATGTCTATAATGCCCTCCTGGGCATCCTGGATTATCCCCTGCTGCATCCCTTTTTGTATCCAAATAGGCTTTTTTTCTTGCAGTCTTTCTGTGACTAAAGGCTCTGCTATTTGCTCCGCTAATGTGGCCATAACATCATCTCCTTTGTCCTTAAATACTTCACTAAGGGCATGTTTAAGGTCTTCTTTCTGTATTTTATCAGTCCCCCGAATCAGGTAGTGCAATAATGAATAAAGTGCCACCCGACCTCTGGAAGTCTCATAAATATCGATATATAAATCTAAAATACCAGGCAACTTCTCTTTTATTCGCTGGTTGCGGGAATATTTCAGTGTTAGTAACGCTCCCTGAAGAATCTTCTCTCCTTTCCTGATTTCCTCATCTGTATAGTCAGATAAATCGCAGAGTGAATAACGAAAATTGGGGATAAAGTCACCAAACTTGTCACTATCAGTAATCAATCCGGAAAAATCCCGAGATATTTTCCATTTTCTCTGCCCGTGATAGAGAACTAAGGGTATTATCAGGGGCAACAGTGTCAGGGATTTATCTTGTTTTAACCACTGGTCCCAAATTCGAACCATGTATCGCAAAATATCCAGGGATATCAATGGCTCAGGATAACTCTTATGTTCAAACAAAACATAAATAGACGCTTTTATTCCGTCTTTTAACCTCAATTTGAACAGCAGATCTGAGCGGACCTCTCTCAATTGCTGGTCTATAAACGTTTCTTTTTCCAACTTCACCGTGGTTAAATCCAGGTGATCAACCACATGTTCCGACAAGTAGTTCTGCAAAAAATACCACAGTTACACCTGGCAAGAGAAGAAGAAAGCAGATGCCTGATATTTGGTTGTCAAAGAACTGGCTTTTGGGTTAAAAACGATTTTGTTGTGAGTGGAGTAGTCCGTCCAAAATAAAATCTTACTGCTTTATTGCTGCTTAAAGAGCCGGCTATCCCCTTCACCTCTTTATATTCTACAACAGAATCACTAAATCTGGAAGGAATATTTGTTACTGGATGTCAGGAAATGTTCTACACTTGTGGTCTGGATGAGTTTTTGGGAGGTACAAATACTACTATTCTGATAGCCATCCAGTAGTTCTCGTCAAATTAAAGGTTAACGAATAATTTAATTTGAATTGATATCGATACCATAAGGAGAAAATGTGACTTTATTGCGCTTGGTAAAACTTCTAATGGTATTATTTTTTTTTAGACCTTCAATGGTGATATAATTTTTTTTATGATCAAGGTGCAAACAAATAGCCCTATGCCTTATTTGTTTGCCCTTGATACCATTGTTTTTTAACCGTTCACCTAATTCTCTATCCTCCCCTCCATATTGCATGCGCTCATCAAAACCATTGACTGCTATTATGTCATTTTTCCAGCCAGAAGAGTTGT
>CAZTWC010000476.1:0-1723 GCA_964617105.1 uncultured Myxococcia bacterium | reverse complement strand
ATATGAATAAATAGTATCATATATGTATAGATTATGTCAAGCAGTTGTTTGCCCCCTATCAAGCAATATGTTAGTAACGATGGCAGTGGTAAAAATGGTGAAAAAAATAGTGAAGCAGAGACAGAAACTGAGGTTGAACCCAAATGAGTATGCCCGATCCTCCTCTCTTTGTCCTTTGGTATGACTTTTTAAACTGGCTGCTGCAAAAAACCGAAAAAATGCCCAAAAATATCAGGTTTACCCTCACCAGCCGGATAGACAACCTGGCTCTGGATATCATCGAAGGGATAATCGAAGCCAGATATTCCAGACAAAAAGAAATATTAAAATAACAATTGACAATTATTGGTTGACTATTGACAATTGAATCAGGCCAGGGGCAAAAAGTGGCTCTAACCGGGTTAAACGCGGGGGCAACTGGAACAACAACGCCCAGAACTGTCGCGATCGTGCCAGAATGGTATTCGGCGAATCGTAACAACAACTCGCCCGGCAACCGCAACAACAACTTGGGTTTTCGGATTTTGAATTCAATGCAACAGCCAGATAGGCGGCGTTTACGGACTCCGCCTCCGTGCACCAAGGCATTGACCAGCTCTCCTGTCCCGTCCGTCCCGGGTCATTTTGACCGGCTGGGATTGGACAAAGAACAACCTTCCTCCCGGCTTGTGGTAGGGTTTTTTTAAAAAGTCTCAAAGCCGGTCGGGGGGAATTTTTAAACATTTATCAGTAATCATTACAGAGCCGAGAAAAAATACCATGAAACAACTTCCCATTGGCATATCCGATTTTAAAGAATTAATCGAAACAGATTATTACTACATCGACAAATCGCTGTTTATCAAAGAAATAATTGATAGCAGTTCCAAGGTTCTTTTATTTCCCCGGCCCCGGCGGTTCGGCAAGACTATCAATTTATCCATGCTGCGCTATTTTTTCGATTGCCATGAAAAAGATGGTCATAAACTCTTTGAAAATTTGGACATTTGGCAGGCGGGTGAAAAATACAGAGAACGACAGGGAAAGCATCAGGTGGTCTTTTTGACTTTTAAGGATGTAAAAAAAGACAACTGGGAACAGTGTTTGCAACATATCAAATCTGTTCTGCAAAAAGAGATAATAAGGCATGACTATTTATTAAAAAGTGATTTGCTGAACAAATATGACAAAAGGCATTTGCTAAATTTGCTGGAAAACAAGGGTAGCGAGGTTGATTTTGAGAATTCTTTGTCTCTTTTAACGGAATGCCTGGCTACCCATTTCAAAACCAGACCTTTTCTGTTAATCGATGAATATGATACCCCGATTCACATTGGTTACTTAAAGGGTTACTATGAAAAGGTAATGAGTTTTTTGAGAAATCTTTTCTCCGGTGGCCTAAAAGACAATCGTTATCTGGAAAAAGGGGTAGTAACTGGCACTTTGCGAATCTCTAAAGAGTCCATTTTTACAGGATTAAATAATCTTGATACTTTTACATTACTTTCCAATTATTTTTCCAACTGGTTTGGCTTGACTGAAGAGGAAGTAAATACAATTCTTGCTGATTTTAGCCTGAAAGACCATAAAGAAAAAGTGAGCCGTTGGTATAATGGCTATTGTTTTGGCCAAGATGTCATTTATAATCCCTGGTCTATTATCAATTTTGTTTCAAGTCCATGGGATGGATTTCAGACCTATTGGATCAACACCAGTGCTAACGAACTTATCAGGGATTTAGTTG
>CAZTWC010000475.1:0-1729 GCA_964617105.1 uncultured Myxococcia bacterium | reverse complement strand
TTCTCTCCATCAATTAACATAAATACCTTTCCATCAATTAGCCTGATGCGTCTCACCAAGGCTAAAAAACTGGCTGTATCAAGCGCTATCAGCAGTGCTGTGCAGAGCAAAAAGATTAAAGTCACTGCAAAGTTGACCTCCTCCAAAGAGGCCACTGTGTCGGCAGAGGGGCAGCACGAGTTTATCGCCCGGGTCACAGAGGACATCAATGTAAAAGGCACCTCAACCGAGATATCAGGCCTCTCCCAGGTGGAGAACCACACCGAGACAATCAACCAAAACGGCACTATGGTGTATCGGGCCTACACGTTAATCCGGGTGCCAAAAGAGAACCCCCAAGAGCCACCAGGGGCTTTTTATTATTTGGGCCGCTCTGCCATTGCGCCTGGTTGGGCCCAGTTTCTCAAAGGACACGACACCAGGGCCTGGGCGATAATTGCTGGAGAGGTAATTTTGGTCCCTGCTGCCATTGCCTCCATACTGATTCACAATGATGCTTCCAATAAGGCGACTATCTCTACCAAACAATCAAACAGAGATTTTTACAATGATCGGGCCAGGCTGGCTTATGGAGTTTTTCTCGGAACAGCCGCCGCCGCCATCACTTTTTATACCTACAATTTGGTAGATGCTGTCATTTCCGATGACTTACTGCACCTGGCCTATAGCCCGACTTCCGATGGAGGAATGGTGGTGGCCCGGTTTGACTTTTAGGACTGTTTAAAAATATGGAATTTAGCCCTTTCTGATAATGATTTGGGCACTATTTTTAGTTATGAAATCTTAAGGATAATATAATTTTAACGGAGGACTTGTAATGAAAAAGGTTGTTCTTTCTCTGCTGCTTATTATCACGTTTGCTCTTACTGGTTGTACAGGACCAGAAACTGCTGAAGATACTGTGAGCACCACGATTTCGGGGATAGTAATGTCCAAAGGTGATGAAAAACCTATTGAAAACGCCCAAATAACCACTGAGCCGGTTACCGAATCGGTCAAAACCGACAGTGAGGGCAAGTTTTTAATCACCAAGAATGTTAAAGCGGGAGAGACATATACGGTGACAGCCACCAAGTTGGGGTTTAAAAACGGTCAGGTAAAGGTTACTGCCTCTGAAGGGAAAAACACCCTCTCCACTATTTTTATGGAAAAGCAGAAAGCTACCGCTGTGGTAGCAGAGACCAGCATAGACTTTGGTTCCAGGGATTCAGAACGCTCTTTGACAATTACCAACGGCAGTACGGAACTGCTAAGTTATGAAATCGACAGTGAAAATCTTGATTGGCTCTCTCTGGACAAGAAAAACGGAGAGATAGCCGCCAGTGACTCAGATATTATCAAAATAACTGTCACGCGTTCACAACTGAAAGAGGGACAAAAATACAGCGGCACTTTAATAGTTAAACCGGAAGGTGGTGCAGTAACCAGGATTCCGGTCACTTTGGAACAACTCAAAGACACCTGTGACAACACTGATGATGATTTTGATGGCCAGACTGATGAGAGTTTCAAAGTGGGAGAAGATTGCCAAGTTGGAATGGGTGAATGTCTAACCAAAGGAAAACTGGTCTGTGATGGCTCCACAGCGGAGCCGCACTGTAATGTTGAGCCGCCCCAGGGCACAGAAGAGTTGTGCGATGGTTTGGATAATGATTGCGATGGTGAAACTGATGAAGGGTTTGATTCGATTCAGGAGATTTGTGAAGGAATCGATAACGATTGTGACAGT
>CAZTWC010000474.1:0-1730 GCA_964617105.1 uncultured Myxococcia bacterium | reverse complement strand
TTTCGAGATAGTGTTTGCCGGTTTCGGCGGGGGTGTGGTATAAGTAGAAAAAAACGGCATTGTCTCTAAAACTCGCTCTCCAGCCAATGTGGCCGGGCAGCGAGTTTTTTTGTTTGTGCCGTATAAGTGCGGGATATCTAAGGTTTTTCGAGATGCGCGAAACAAATGCGCCCGCCGGAGCCGGAGAGCAAACAGACACCAATTTCCTCACATTTCACGCATTTTTGGGCCAATATCTCTCTCTTTCTCTTAAAGCCGAAAAGTGGGTTGTCGGTTTTGGCTACCAACTTTCCGGCTTGTTTTAATACTGATTTCATCTGATGAATTTCTTGAATGGTAATGCCACACGACATTGTTGCTTAAGGATAACTCAACCATATAAGGGCTATTATTAATATTTTTATCTTGACAATATACCCAAAACAGGTATCATTTAAATATGGCTTGGATCGTAGAATTATCAAAAAAAGCAGTTAAAGCAGTACCAATTCTTCCGGATAAAGTTAGAAAAAAAATTAGTTCTTTTAATGTTGGAAATTGAAGTAAATGGGCCAATTAGAGGTAATTGGCCTAACTATAGTAAATTAGGGGCAAACAAACATCATTGTCATTTAAAAAAAGGGCAACCAACTTGGGTTGCTGTTTGGGAAGAAAAAAACAGTCAAATAAAATTTGTCGAGGTGACTTATGCCGGAACTCACGAAAAAGCACCCTATTGAAAATGTCGAATTACATTTTTTAGGGCCTGCATCAAACCAAACCAAGGCCATTGAGGTTTTAAAACATCTAGGTTTTATTGATACTTCTGATTCTGTTCCCTGGCGCGAAGCATTCCCATACACAAGGAAACAATTGCCAGGTGTCGCTCTGGCTGGGGCTAGGTATCGTGAAGAATTGACCCAAAGACAACTATCGAATTTAACCAGCATCCCTCAACGACATATTTCTGAAATGGAAAATGGCAAACGTTCTATTGGTAAAGAAAGGGCCAAAAAATTAGCTAAAGCACTCGATGTAGACTATCGGGTGTTTCTATAATTTCTCATTATGTTCCTGTGTAAACTATGCCAACCGAAAAAATTATATCTGAAATAAAAGCGCTTAAAAATAAGGAAGTGGATCTGACTGATCCCGATGTATTGTCCTGGTTTAAATCCGGCAAAGGAAAGTATCAATCAAAAATTAACCGTGTTTTACGAGATTATATGACTCGGCATATCGTTCATAAACCATCTGAAAAGGCTAGAAGTTAAACCACGGCAAAGATCGAACACCTGCACCTGGGATGAATCCCGGGCGCCTTCACCTTACCAACCTCATACACCTGCCCATGCCGGGCTGAGCACTCAGGGCAGCACCTCCTGTCCAGGGCTGCCCACCACCAGAAAATAACCAGGAGTTTTTGATCAAGTGCATTTTGTTTAGATCAGCCAATTTTTCCATCCTAAATGACAGGGGATTGTCTTCCCGATAATTTGTAGTTGCAGTCAACAAAACCGAAATTTGAGGTGTCCGGTTTTTACCGGTCGACTCATTAAAAAACACTTAAAACTCAACTTATCTCCATGTAATTATTGACCATCTAGAGCATACCATAAAGGTCGCAGAAGGAGTGTTCTGCGACCTTTATGAAATTTCGGCTCTCGTAATCACGCATAGTTACATCCAGCAGCCAAACGACATCTGCGACCTTTTTTTTGCGTTTTGGCAGAAAATTTCACTTCCTTTGA
>CAZTWC010000473.1:0-1734 GCA_964617105.1 uncultured Myxococcia bacterium | reverse complement strand
TATGTACCTCAGGAGGCTTTTCTCTTTTCCCAGAGCGTTAGAAAAAATATCGAGTTTGGTCAGAAGGATGAGCATAATCAGGAGAGAAATTATCAGTGGGCTGCGGAGTTGGCCGACATCAGCAAGGAGATCGAGTCGTTGCCTCTTCAATTTAATACTCTGGTTGGCGAACGGGGGATAACCATGTCAGGCGGTCAGAGGCAGAGGATCGCTTTGGCCAGGGCTCTGTTTTCCGGGGCCCCATACCTGATGCTGGATGATTGTCTTTCCGCTTTGGATTTGGAAACCGAGAGCCATATTATCACCGGACTAAAGAGGGTTCTATCCAGTGAAAACAGCAGTTGTAAAGGTGCAATTATCGTAACCCAACGATTGAGCATGGTAGAGTTAGCTGACCAGGTGTGGTTGATAAACCAGGGTAGCCTGGAGGCCATAGGTACCCACCAGCAATTATTGGCTGAAAATAAATTATATCGAAAATTAGTGAAATTGCAGTCACTAAAGAGATACCCCGATTAATTATTGATTGAAATTTTTAGAATATCTATAAATGGAAAGAAAAGAGAAAAATAAACCTGTCAACCTGGGATTATCGCATAATACCAATCTGTTTTTGCGTTTGCTATCCAACTTGCTGCCATACAAGAATTACTGCCTGGGTGCTTTGCTGCTTATACCCCTGGCCAGTTTGCTAAATATTATGGGACCAAGGATTATTCAATACGCCATTGATGAGTTGATATTAAAAGGAAAGGTCACCTTACTGCCTTTGGCGGCTTTGGCTTATATTTTCACTGTGGTTTTGCTGTGGATATTAACTTATGGGTACAGTTATTTGATGCAGTGGTCTGGTCAAAAGGTATTGTTCGATTTACGGATGAAGGTTTTTACCAAGATCATGCAATTGCCATCATCCTATTTCGATTATACCCCGGTGGGCAGGACTTTGACCCGGGCGACCAATGATATTGAAAATTTAGGTGAATTGGTTTCTACTGGCGCCATCACTATGCTGGCCGACTTTATCACTCTGTTGGCGATTATGGCCGCTATGTTCTGGCTGGACAGCAGGCTGGCTTTGGTGGCGGTGGCGGTGTTGCCATTATTAGTTTTATTTGTGGAGATGATGCGGCGAAAAGCCATGAAGGCGTTTCGCCGCGTTAGGGAGAAATTGGCTCAAATAAACGCCTATTTGCAGGAAAATTTATCTGGCATAAAAGTGGTAAAGAGTTTTGGGGCTGAAAAAATGGTGCTAAAGGACTTTAACCGAATCAGCAAAGAATATCGCAATGCCAATTTCCTGGCTGTAACCCTGGATGCTATCCTTTACGCAGTGGTAGAGATGGCCGGCACCTGCACTATTGTTATTATCATCGCCTTTGGGGTAAGTTATTCTGAGTCAAATATAAAGTTGGGGGTGTTGGTGGCTTTTATCGAATACGCCCGCCGCTTTTTCCGCCCGGTAATTGACCTGTCATCCAAGTTTACTATTTTTCAATCCTCCCTTGCTTCGGGTGAGAAGATATTCGCTCTCTTAGATCGGGAAGATGGGCAACCGATAAAGGTGAAGTCGCCATTAAAGGGTAATCAAGAGAAAGAGTTTCATACTCTGGAGTTTTCCCAGGTATATCTCTCTTATGGGGAGCAGCCGGTATTAAAGGATATCTCTTTTAAGGTGGAGAAAGGGGAAAAAATTGCTTTGGTGGGGCCCACCGGTTCAGGTAAAACATCCAT
>CAZTWC010000472.1:0-1748 GCA_964617105.1 uncultured Myxococcia bacterium | reverse complement strand
GCCAAGCCAACTGGCTAATAGCCAGGGAAACCGTACTTTGAACCCGGATAAAATATTGTGTTCCTCTTCGAAACTGGAACCAACCCCCGCCATTTTAAAAATATCCTCAGTGGCTTCTTCCCGGATAACATCGATTATGTCGTCCACCGTGACTATTCCTAGAAGCCGATTGTCTTCATCTACCACTGGCACAGCCAGCAAGTTGTAACGGGCGACTATTTTGGCAACAGCTTCCTGGTCAGTTTCCGGTTTTACCCGGTGGACATGGGTGGTCATAATTTCGCTCAGGTTGGTTTCAGGAGCCACAATTACCAATTGGCG
The DNA here is from genome assembly GCA_964617105.1 of uncultured Myxococcia bacterium. Lineage (GTDB taxonomy): Bacteria > CAZTWC01 > CAZTWC01 > CAZTWC01 > CAZTWC01 > CAZTWC01. Next base: position 1,427 of record CAZTWC010000472.1, on the reverse strand, counting down.
CAGTGATACAACTCCCACCAGGTGTTCGTGTTGGTTTATGACATATATATAAAATGCCATCTCCAGATCACCAGCCCGCTGTAAAGCATTAATAGCCTCGCTAGCGGTAGTCTTCTCCTCCAGGGCAAAAAATTCTGCCGACATCAGTCCGCCAGCGGTTTCATCATCGAATTGGAGCAATCCTTCCAATTCTTTTCCTTCACCCGGGAGCAGAGCCAAGATTTTTTGCGATATCTCTTCCGGTAGATTTCCCAGGGCATCGGCAGCATCATCCGATGACATATGGCTTAAAATTTCCACCATAGTATCAATGGGCAACTCAGTGAGTAATTCGTTTTTGATCTCCTCATCCAACTCACTAACCACTTCAGCCGTTTTTTCTGGTAAAGAGATCAAGGAGATCAATTTAAGCCGCTGATGAAAACTAAAGGTCCTGAACAGTAGAGCGATATCAGCTGCATGTATCCGGTCGAACATCTTTTTGATTCGTTGATTGGCGCCCCGATTCAGCATTTTGTGGATATTATCACTAATAACGTGGAGGCGTTCCTGGGTGACTATCATATTCAACCCTCGATTATCTTGACATTTACTCTCCGGTTACGGGGACCATCGAACTCGCAGAAAAATATGGACTGCCAAGTTCCCAAATTCAGTTTACCATCTTCGATTATAACTTGAGCACAGGCTCCAACCAGGGAAGATTTAACATGGGCAGCGGAATTACCTTCGGCATGACGATAAAAAGAGGCGGACAAAGGGATAAACTTGTCCAGGCAGGTTAAAATATCGTGAGGTACTGCTGGATCGGCATTTTCATTGATGGTTATACCTCCCGTGGTATGGGGACAGTAAACTATTACCACCCCATCTTTAACTTTTTGATCACTCACAAAGCCGGCGATCTGTGAGGTAATATCTTTCATCTGCTGTCTGGAATTGGTTTGCACACTAAAGGTATACATTTTGCTCATCAACTGGTCTCCTGGGAGAAGAGGTAATTATTGATCTTTTTTAGACCGCTTAAATTGTGGACATCGGTTTCAAAAATTGGCGCCTCAGCGTAATAAAAATCTTCGGGTTTAATTTTGCTTTGCAGATAGGCTATATTTTCTCTATCTAAACTAGCCAGGGCCAAATATTTTTTAAACACTTTTAACAATTTGTAAAAACAATTTTCCAGGTTCAATTCAGCCGGGATTTTGTCTTTAAAAAAGGTAATAAAATCCTGCTCAAGTTCCTGGTCCCTTGCCTTTGTCTTTGTCTTTGTCCTTGTCCTTGTCCAAGTATGGTATAAGTCCATCTGGTGCACTCGGTTCAGCACCACTCCCGTAAAGGGAAGGTCATTTTCCAATAATTTTCTGGAGAGAAATAATGCTTCTTGCACTACCATTTTATGGGGAGTACAGACCAGTAAAAAAGCGGTA
>CAZTWC010000471.1:0-1754 GCA_964617105.1 uncultured Myxococcia bacterium | reverse complement strand
TCAATCTGGAAGGAAAAATTGATGCCGGGTGTCGGGAAATGTCCTACATTTGTGGGGTGGATGGAGTTTTTGGGAGGTACAGAAAAATTGGCGTCAAACTCTCTACCAGTAATTACAATTAGTTATGGCATAATAGTCAAACAGATAAACTTGTTTTCGTGCTGTGATCAGGATGAATATTTGCCCCCTTACAGTTACAACTTTTTCTCAAATTCTGATATCGAAGATATTGTCACTGCCACTCGACGAAGATGCTTTAGCAGGTCAGTATCAGTTATCGAGTTAATCTTCCTGACAAGGGTACTGGGAACACGATCGAAACGGGCCTCAATTATGTCAATTATGCCCTCCTGGTCAGCCTGAATTATACCCTTCTGCATACCCTGCTGCATACCTTTTTGTATCCAAATAGGCTTTTCTTCCTGTAGTATTTGTTCTGCTAATGTTGGCATTAGACCACCTCCCTTATCTCCCAGTGCCTCTTTCAAGGCGTTTTCAAAATCTTTCCTGGTTATCCTCTCTGTGCCGTGGGCCAAGTAATTAAACAAAAGTTGCAGAGATTTCAAACCACTTTCAGTCTCAATTATATCCATGAACAACCTTATAATACCAGGCAACTTTTCAAGTAAATCATCTGAAAATATATACTTAAGGGCCAAAAGTCCCGATTGAGTCAATACGGTTCCCTTGATCTCCTCATCTGAATATTTTGATAAATCACAAAGGGCATATCTGAAATTTGGAGTATAGTCTGCAAATCTCTGGTAATCAGTAATTATTCCAGAGAATTCTTCAGCAACTTTCCATTTTCCTTTGCCATGATATAGAACCAGTGGAATAATCACCGGTAAATGTTTTGCATTCTCATTTTCCTTTTGCTCCAGCCATGCATACCAAATTTGCACCATATATCGAAGTATATCCAGACCGATAAGTCTTTTTACAAAACTCTTATGCTCAAATAGAAGGTAAACTGAAACATCTCTTTTATCTCTTGATTTTAACTGAAATAATAAATCTGATCTGGATTCCTCCAACTCTTTATCTATGAAAGTGTCTTTGCAAATTGTCAAAGTTGAAAAATCTAGTTGCTCCGTTACTGACTTGGGTAGATTATTCTGGAAAAAACTGGTGGCGTTTTCATTCCCAGATAATACTTTTCGAATAAAATGATCATGAGGATTGGATATCTTGGTACTCATTAATTAACCTGTTGACCAATGAAATGGGATTATTATAAAATCTGGTTCACTATAGCATATTATCTGACGATTCAAAGGGTTTTTATGAACAAAATCATGATTAAAATATATTCAATTCTCTTTCAAGTTATAAAAGTCATTTCTGGAGACAAGCAAGATCTGGTATTAGAAAACCTGGCCCTGCGCCAACAACTAGCCATATATCAAAAAAAAAATACCAAAATCAATAAAAAATAGTGACAGAACTTTCTGGGTCGCTCTAAAGCAAATCTGGAAAAACTGGACTAATTCACTAATTATTGTCAAACCGGAAACTGTCATCCATTGGCAAAAACAGAGATTTAAAAACTTTTGGAATAAAAAATGCCAGGAGGGAAGGCTGAATGGGAAAAAGGTCGGTAAACCCAAAACCGATTCTGAGATTAGAAGGCTGATAAAACAAATGGCCAAGGAAAATCCATCCTGGGGTGCTCCCAGAATCCATGGTGAATTAAAAAAACTAGGCTTTGATGTTTGCCAAAACACAATCTCGAATTATCTGCCCAAAAAACC
>CAZTWC010000470.1:1095-1755 GCA_964617105.1 uncultured Myxococcia bacterium | reverse complement strand
TGGGGACCTCGAATGGCCCTGGATGTTACGGGGCAGATTTTTGTCAATTTTGGTGAATCTAACTGGACCAAAATGATCCTGGAGTTTGGTGGTGGTATTGGCTTTGACGCTGTTCATGGTTTTAGAGATAATAGAGAGAAAAATAATGTTCCCTATGATCTCTTCTACAATCCGAGTTATCTTCATGTGGCCGGCCTTTGGTATCCAAAAATTTGGGAGGCTGCCAGTGGAAAGTTGTTCTTAAATTGGAGATTTGGAATCAGCGTAGACATATTATTCCTGTCGGCTCGTTATCAGTCAGCGGCTGATCATAAGGCTAATGTGCCAGATCCTTCATTCAGGAAGATCTACCGAAAAACCGTGGGTAGTGCTGGTTTGCTAGGTGGCATCGACATAGAACTCCCGGTTAGCAGCGATGTTTCCTTCATAGTAGCAGTGAATCAAATCATGACTTTTACCTTTCACAAATGGGGTAGTTTTCCGGTTCGGTTTTGGCGATTTCCCAAGCCGCAGTTAAATTTTCGTGGACAAGGAGGGATATTATGGAGATTTTAGGTTCTGCAACGTTCCGGTCAATTTATTAGGAATAAATAAAATTACCAGTTGCAAAAATATAATATTAATGAAAGTGACCGTGTATTTGCTCTCTCATCGTTTTCA
>CAZTWC010000470.1:0-1085 GCA_964617105.1 uncultured Myxococcia bacterium | reverse complement strand
AATAATAAAATAATTCTTATTTATAGATTATTTTTTATCCTGTCTGGCTATAAAGGAGTTATCCATGCCGGGTTCAGCAGAAATAAACATTCTAGTTGCAGAAGATTTCCCTGCTATTCGTGAGATACTATGCGATTTTCTTAGCAGATTGGGATATAAAAAAGTAACACAGGCCAAAGACGGTTACGAAGCTATGGAATTGATTAAACAGCAAGAGTTTGATCTGATGTTTCTCGATTGGAATATGCCAGGCTTAACCGGAATAGAAGTGTTGAAAAACGTTCGCGAAAACCCGCAATATCGAGATGTTCCGGTTATAATGGTTACCATAAAGCAGGAAACTGAAGATATGATGGAGGCTACCAAAGCGGGCGCCACCGACTATATAACAAAGCCCTTTAGTATAAAAACCATAGCCAGTAAAATGGATAAATTATTCGGCAAAAGAGGTTATTGAATCTCAAAGCCAAAACGTCCCCTCCTTACATGTTCTACCAATTTTTTATTGCTTTTCGTCATCTCCGTTCCGGAAAAAAAGGTTTTTTTGTCTCTTTTGGCACCTTGATCTCGGTGTTGGGGATAGGCTTGGGCGTAATGGCTCTAATTGTGGTGCTCAGTCTTCTTAATGGTTATCGGGATGATTTGCAGGACAAAATACTTGGCGCCAATGCTCACGCTATTGTGCTTAAATATGGTCAGGATTTTAGCGAGTACAGGCCATTGATGGATAAAATCAACACAGTTCCTGGTGTTAAAGGGGCTACTCCTTTTATCTTAGAGGAGGGGATGATCGGTTCGAGTATCAAGCACGCCGGAGTGATGATTAAAGGCGTTGACCCTGGTACAACCGGCCAGGTGACCCAATTGGAGAGATCCCTGATAAAGGGCAAATTATCTTTTTTAGATAATCCCGCACATTTAAACCTATTTCTTAGAAAGGAAGATCCGAAAAATTGGCCGGCCGATATGGAGTTGCAAAAAATTCCTGGCGTCATTATCGGAATCAGATTAGCGGAAAAGTTAAAAGTGGACCTGGGTGACCTGGTAACCCTCACTTCGCCTAAAGGGAAAAAGAGGTTAACGGC
>CAZTWC010000469.1:0-1774 GCA_964617105.1 uncultured Myxococcia bacterium | reverse complement strand
CCTTCCCAGGCGGTGGAACTTGGCTATAAAAATGTCTACAGTTATCCTGGCGGTATTAAAGAGTGGCAAAAATTAGGTGAAAAACTAGAAACTACCCCGTGAAATACCAGTCAGGTTATGATTCCAATTTTGTCCGGATCACAAAGAGACTTCTTGCCATAGCCACAATTTCGTGGCAGAATATTTTCAATATAGCGTTTGTTTTTCCTCTTATACTTTAAATATCTTATACATCTTAAAATGGTGAACTCTTTACAAAATAAACGGGGATTTCTATTTGATATGGATGGGACCCTTTACCTGGGAGATAGATCTGTGCCCGGAGCGGCTCAACTGCTATCTTTTTTGAATTCCAGCCATAGAAAATATCTCTTTTTAACCAACAACTCCTCATATAGTGTTGCCCAATACCAGGAGAAATTGGCTAAAATGGGCCTGCCCGCTACCAAAAAACAAATTTTGACCTCCACCCTGGCCACTATCCTCTATTTGAAAGATAAAGGCGGTATTCGAATCTTTCCCCTGGGCACTCCCGCTTTTGAACAGGAGATGGAGAATCACGGTTTTATCCTCACCAGCCAGGATCCTAACTGGGTGGTGCTGGCTTTTGACAAAACTCTAACCTTTCAAAAAATCTGCACTGCCTATCAATTGATAAAAGATGGTGTGCCTTTTGTGGCCACCCACCCAGATATTCTCTGCCCCACCAGTGATGGTTACATCCCGGATACCGGCGCTATGATCGCCCTGTTTCAAAAAGCCACCGGCATATCTCCTACCGTGATTGGAAAACCACAACCCAGGATGGTCAGCATGGCGCTGAAATATTTGCAATTAAAAAACACAGAAATTGCCATGGTCGGCGACAGACTGTATACTGATATAAAAATGGCCATTCAAAGTAAAATCACCTCGATTTTGGTGCTATCGGGTGAAACCTCCAAACCGAGCCTGGAACAGGCGGAGATCGAGCCCGATTTTGTCTTTCCGTCGGTAAAAGAGTTACATACACTTTTGAAAGGGTAAAAATGAAAAGGTTCAAACTGGTAATCAGCGACCTGCACATTGGCTCCGGGCACAAGAGGGGCCGGTTTAACGTGTGGGACTCCTTTCGTTCAGACGGCAAGTTCCAGGAGTTTATAAAATACTATTCCAGCGGGCAGTTTAAAAAGGCGGAGGTGGAATTGATTATTAACGGTGATTTTATGGACCTGCTCAAAGTTAAGTGTCATGGAATCTGGCCGGCTGAGATAACCGAAGGGGTGGCTATCTACAAGGTAAAAAAGTGTATCCTGGGTCACCCGATAGTTTTTGATGTCTTAAAAGAATTTATCGCCACTCCCAACAAGTATATAACTATTATCCCTGGCAATCATGATTTTGAGATATTCTACTCGGGGGTTAGAGAAACACTGCTGGAGACCCTGGGCGGAGAAAAGGTGGCTGAAAAACTAAAATTTATTACCCACCGGCCCGACTATTTACTGCCCGGCGGTATTAGAGTAGAACACGGCCATATGTTTGAAGCCATTCACTCTTTTAACTTTGAAAAACAGACTCTGGATAAAGATTTGCCTGAGCCAATTTTAAATCTTCCCTGGGGTAGTATCTTTGTGCTCAAAGTAGTCAACCCCATGAAGGAGGAGAGACACTTTATAGATTCTATCAAGCCCTTTGGCCACTATCTTATCCTGGGGCTGTTGCTAGATTTTTGGTTTACTCTCAGATTAATCCTAAAAGGGGCATTTTACTTTATCGCCACCAGGATCTTTAA
>CAZTWC010000468.1:0-1812 GCA_964617105.1 uncultured Myxococcia bacterium | reverse complement strand
GTTTTTAGAAATAGTGAGAGACAGAGGTATAATGTGTTGAAATTTGGTGACATTTATAGACCCAATAAAGAGAGATTGCGTATTTGATCTTTCGAATTATACAACAACTATATGATAAATTGGAGTCAGCATATTAGAATTTAGCGAAAACAAGGTTAGTTGTTTGGTGACGACTCACAAGTAACTTTCCAGGGGGCGCCGGGAATATTGGCGATGATGCTGTGAAGAACAGTATCCATCGCGGTATTAATATCCCACTTTGAATTTGGCTTCAAAAGAGGGTTTATATCACTGACGAACCGAGAGTCGATTCGTTTACTGGCCAGGTTTTCTTCGAATTGAGCACGACTTATATGGTGACCACTCTCGCGCATATAGCGCTGAAAGCAAGTAATAATGTGTTTCACATTAACATTAACATTGCTGTTTGTTGTCATTCCAGACCACAAATCGAAGAGGTCCCGCCCCTTTTTTCGCTGGTAGAGGGCTCTGAGCTTGGTGCCCAATAGTTCTTCAAACCTAAAAGTAGTTACTTTTGTACTACCTTGGAACCATTTGGAATTTACAGCAAATGGAAGTGATTGATAGCCCAGTTCAGTAAAATGCTCCCGTGTATTTATCTCGATTTTAAGGCGTAGCGGCACCACTGGAGGTCCCTCAGAATCGAAACGATATACTAAATTAACCCGGCCTTCCTTGAATACTCTGCGAGGTTTTCCCAACCATGAATCCAGGACTTGTCGTAGTCTATCCAGCGTATTGCCGATAGGTTCAGCATCAACTTGCACTAAATCAATATCCTCGGAGTAACGGGGTGCGGGCTGGATATAGAGTTTGTGAAGAGCAGTGCCTCCCCGCCAGGCTAAACGTTTGACGATCTCTTCCTCATTGAATATGGCAACAATAGCCCGGCTAATAACCAGATCTTGTTCTACTTGTTCATTCGATGGCCATGGTGCTGTTTTTCGCCATTGAGTAATATAGTCCGTAGGGATCAAATATCTGCCTCCACCGTGGTATTGATTGCAACCAGCCAGTGTTTCGAGCGTTTTGCCCCTGTTCTCGGTAATGACGCATCCAGAGGAACTACTCTTGATGCTGATTTTTGCACAAAAGATAAAAGAGCAGAGGAAACCTCTTCTGCCTCCACCAGTTCTAGAAGAAACCCCAGTCTTTGTGACCAGGCCAGAGGCGCTTTGTTTGCTTCAGTAACAAGTTTATCAACATTAATCGACACAGCCAAATCAGCAAGAACTGTAGCCACATTATCCAGCCCGCCTGCATGTTTTGCATAACCCACCAGTTCAAGGGCGGTGGCCTCGGGAGATGAAACTTTTACATATCCCCGGGGAGTATTCAATGAAACGGTTGTTATTTGTTCCAGGTTTTTTCTTACATAAAAATCGACATATATTTTACCACACTCAATAGGGGACCGGGGTTTGCTAACAATAACCTGGGATCTTTGAGGGCGATGATGAGCCGCTCCAAACAGTTGGGCTGCGCTAAGCAAACCAACATGGTAGGGTTCATCAATGCTTTCCATTAAATGAGGTATAAATTGTTCAGTTGGAAGGCAACCCAACACCTGGTATTCTGGGGGAACGATGACATAGAAACCTCGTTGAGGTGAAGCCAATTCTCCCTTGGTAATTAATCGTTTAAGGGCACGAGAGATGGGCTGTCGTTTTCCCTTCAATTCTTGGATTGCACTGTTGGTGGTAAAATGATATTGCCCTTGCTGTTGCAGTTTTTTTATGTAGTTTAATACAGCCGGCATGCTTTTGCTCCTTATTTGGTGAGATTACCATT
>CAZTWC010000467.1:0-1816 GCA_964617105.1 uncultured Myxococcia bacterium | reverse complement strand
CTCTATCGTCTCTGTCACTATCTGGTCATAGGTTTTTAATTCCATTTATAAATCCTCCATAAATTCCATTTCGTTTATCTATCCGTCGTTTATCTGGCCGTTTATTCCACCTGTTATGAATCCATTTTTTATGAGCCCACCTATTTATGAATGATATGTAACTACTTCACTGAGGCCATCCACCTCGATTTCCACTTCAACTTCGACGCCAGTTCCAACCTCTCCGTTATCTCCATCTATCCTCTGCGCCTTACAAAGCACCCGACCATCCTCTATTCGAGAGGCAACCGCCTGGTTGTATAAAAGTGCATCGCCAATAGTCCGCTCAATCAATTTTTGGTCACAATCATAGTCATCACCCAGCAGCCGACTCAAACCGCATCCGTATTCAGGATGAGAAAACAGATCACCCGGTAAGGTCTGGAGCAGATTTTTAACGTCTTGCATAAGTGACTTCCACCCGTCCTGGGTAAGGGCCAAATCTCCTGATGGCGATACCACTAGTTCCCTCTGGTCATCCAATATCAGGTCAATGCATAGGTGCTGGTTTTTAAATTCCATGCTCATATCCAGTGCTGTAAATGTATTCTCCTGTTCCACTCTGTTCGGTTATATTTCACACCATTATGCTGCTATCAGTCCGATAATCAGGAAAAACCAAACAGCCCCGGTATTTTGGTAAAGTCACCACTACCGCCAAGTAAAACAACGCCCACAACCCAACTGTCGTAGTGCCACGGTGGCGGGCTTTTTGCCTGCTTTATCTCTTTGATAAACCCCTCGTTGCCGTCATTGGTTTTAATGTGCAAGCCATTCAAACCAGGTGTTGCAATAAGCGTTTCAAGACTGTCTGCCAGTTTTTTGGTTTCATCAGCCATCTCCAATAAAATGTTGGCTTTCTCCTCAAGTATCTGGACCACCTCACCAAGAAAATCACCCACTCCCCGGGCTGTCCGGGTCATCCCAAGTATTTGTTCCAATATTTCTTCAACCCCTGCCAGGGGTGGTAAATAGTCCCGCACTTTACCCGCCTGCCAATCAGGAGGTGAGGGCATACTCCAATAGATCTCCTCCGGCAAAGTATTGTGAGCCTTGGCCAGCCTTTCGGAGGCATCCTTAAATTTCTGAACACCGAACAACTCCCCCATCAACTCCAGCATTGGCAAAAGGTTGGGAATAGATTCAGCACCAGCGCACAGTATTACTGCCTCCACCTGGGACGAATCGCGAAACTGGGGCCTCATATCATCACCAGGATCGCGTAAGGATGCATCCAGCCTGGAGATAAACCCGGGTAATCCATCAGGCTCACCACCTGTTATCAGCGGCCCACCGTCGGCATAAAAATAGACACCGGTCTGAAGGGTGTTGAAAACAATATCCACTAGTGAGTCAATGCGGCTGGTAATATCATTGATAGCGGCACTAAGCGGGTCATTAGTCTCTACTATCAGTGATGACAATACCTTCAGACCACCGGCAGCACTCTTCAAGCCAGTCGAGGCTGTATCTGACAGAGTGCCAACAGTATCCACCGCCTGCTGAACCTGGCCAGGCACCAGACTTTTTAGATCACATTGCTGCCAATCAGACATTATCATTTGATCCTTTATCACCAGTTGAATTCTGCTGAGACATTGGCATAACCCGGCCCAGGTTCTCAGCCATCTTTTGCAGTCGTTGGGCCTCCAATTGCACATAACTTAGAGCAGTTTCCTGCAATATCTCGGCATAGGTTTTAAGGTTATTTAACTGGGTTTCCATCTTGATCTGTTCCCACTCGGTCATAGTTCGCTCCGTTTGCTCTTGTCTTTTA
>CAZTWC010000466.1:0-1827 GCA_964617105.1 uncultured Myxococcia bacterium | reverse complement strand
CCCGTTTTCCCCATCACAACCTGATGGTTGCTCAATAGGTGAGGCCAAAAAGATTGCCGTTCAAAAAGCCAAGCATGATTGGTTGCTCTTTTTAGATGCTGATGAAGAGGTGTTACTTTTTGACGACCTGGCTCTTTACAAGGTACTGGCTAACGCCAATCCATCTATTTACAACCTGCAGGTACAGTACCATTTTAAAAGTTTTGAAAGCAATACAGTCTACCTTTGGTCCCAGCCCCGGCTGATTAATCGGCAAGAAAACCCACATCTTCAATTTCAATCTTCTCCCTGCCAGCCTTTACTGAAGCCAGAGCAAAGTATAAACCTGGATAATGAACTCATCTATGTTAAAAATACCGGTTTTTTATTTCCCAATCTCCCTAAACGTCCATTTTTCAAGGCTAATTTAAAAAAATCTGAAGAAGCCTATACCAAAAATCCAAACCAATCTCTTGATCTAACTCTATACCTGGCTTTCCATTATTTGGCGGCTGAAAAACCAAAGAAGGCTTTGGACTCTCTACTGCAGGCCATTGATTCCCGCCAAAATTTACCTTCCGACAGTGATGAGGCTGGATCTCTTTATCAGATAATCTCCCTTAGCCTGGAGATACTCTGGACTCTGCAGCGCACCAGTGAGTTAGAAAAAAACCTGGATCTATGGCAAACTAAATTCCCAAAGGGCGGTGATATTCTGTACCACCAAGGGTTGTTGGCCTTAAAAGTCAATAATGTCAATAGCGCCATCGGCTTTTTCCAGCAGTGTATAAATGCATCCTTGCCGCCACAGATATTCAATCTGGGAGCGTCATCATATCTGCCCATGACCCAGATATCCGCCTGTCTTATCCGGATGGGACGAATCGATGACGCCCGGGAGATATTGGAGCAGGTTTGGCGGCTCTGGCGCCGGCCCAATCCTGAAGTATATTTAAACCTGGCCCAGATATCCCTGGCTCAGCACAAACTGGAAAATGCCCTCAGACATTTTGAGCGGGCTTTAAAAATAGACCCCCATTTCCGCTTGGCCCATATTTGCCGGGGTGAACTTCTACTGATTTCGGGCCAGACTGATGAAGCGGCAGAAAGCCTGGAAAAAAGTTGCCGAATCTTTCCCCGGGACAGTAACCTCCATAACCTGTTAGCTAAATCTCTTTTTCGCCAAAAGAATTATTCTACCTGTGAGGAGATAACCGAAAAGGTGATCGCTATCTCTGGTTCTCCAGGCAGTCTAAGTGGAAATGATGCGGCGTTCAATGAACTGATGCTGACTGAAGGAGTATTGTTAAAAGCAATTTGCCTGGTATTATCTGGGAAAACTAAAGATGCAAAATCGTTCATATACCAAATTTTTTCGGGCCCCCAATTACCTTTGGTCTGCCTATTGTTCAGTTATCTTTTTTGTGAAGATGAAACTATAAACACCAGTTCAAAAATCACAGAAAATTATGCTCAGGGGATCTCCACTCTGGTGGAAATAATTATCATTGCCGCCCAACACTCTCAACTGCTCCAATTGTTACAGTTGGCAGATAGGGAAGCTGAAAATTATCCCCTGCTTTTGCCTCCCCTATTAGACACTCTTCTCCTTTATGGTCTCCGGGATCAGGCAAAAAATCTACAGAAAAATCTACAGAAAAAAGATTTGCCCACAGGAGTCGAAAATACTATAGCGGCTATCATGGGTTGATACTATTTACCTAAAATCAGTAACTGGCTCGCGGACAGAGGTATAATTACACTTCCTGCTCAGGATCCACTCCCTTGTCCTTCCAGCAAGTATGAATCTGGTCGATGGGGACAGGAAATTTTATATTCTCGGGCAGG
>CAZTWC010000465.1:0-1827 GCA_964617105.1 uncultured Myxococcia bacterium | reverse complement strand
CCTCTCTTCCCGTGTGCATCAACTCTTTAAAAGTCCGGGTTTGCTTTAAAATACGGTAGTAGTGGGGAGCGCAGGTGGGTTTGATATGGATTTTCTTTTCCATGGCCCTGGCATGGATCCAGTTGAGCACAGTTTCGTATTCTTCTGGGCTAAGCCGCTCCTGCTCTGCTATCTCAACTCCGCACCCCACTGGCACCAGCAGAAAAAAATGGATGGCCACCGCATCTAAGTCCAAAGCCATCTGAAAGATATCCTCCAACTCAGCCAGATTATGCCTGGCCACAGTGGTATTGATCTGAAACGGCACCTCGGCCTGTTGTAAAAACCGGATTCCAGCCAGGGCGCTCTCAAAGGATCCCGGCAACTGGCGGAAAGTGTCATGCACTCCGGCGGTACCGCCGTCAAAACTGACACTCACCCGGTCTATGCCGGCCTTCTTGATCAAAGCAGCTTTTTTTTCATCAATCAGGGTGCCGTTGGTAGCCAAAGAAACTATCAGCCCCTGTTGTTTGGCCCACACGGCAATATCAAAAATATCGGGCCGCATCAAAGGCTCCCCACCAGAAATCACCAAAATCGGTTTAAAATGAACCACCTCTGCTAGCCACTTTTTCACCTCTTCGGTTTTGAGATCATCGTGGCATAGCTCAGAGGCCACATCCAGCCTCCGGCAGTGGATACACTCCAAGTTACAAGCGGCTGTACTCTCCCAAAAGATCAACCGCGGCCTATAAAGGTAATTATTTTTCCGGTTAGACATAGTCCTCTTTCCCAAAATTCGCTGACAATAAAATTATCACATTTTCTCCATTGTTTATTTAATTGGTTTGTGATATAAGGATAATTTATTATTGTCAGCAAAAGGTAAAATATTTTTTTTATTGCACAATATTGCACAATATTGCACAATAGGGTAATGCTTTTCATAATAACTGCAAATACAAATGGGGTCAACGGTTTTGAGCGACGATAGACGAAAATTTATCAGATTGGCTATTGATAAAAAAATTCTCGTCAGGGAAAACAAAGATGCGGTGCCAAGCAAATTTATTTTGCGGGATATCAGCGCCAGTGGTTGCTTTCTTCTGGGGGATAAATACTTGGATGAGGAACCGGAAAATCGTGAATTGTATATTGAATTTACTATTCCCTACCTGCACCAGAAATTCTGCACCAATTCCAAGATAGTGTGGGTCAATTCCAACAAAGGGAAAAAAATACCCCAGGGGCTGGGGCTCCATTTTATCGACCTGAGCGAAGTTGAGCGAAGTATTATCAATGAACATATTCAAAAACATTTTAAAGTTATAAATACGCCGGTAAATATACTAATAGCCATCAATGATCAAAAGGTCCAAACCTCACTCTCCTCTTTTTTAAACAAAAGAGACTTTAAAATTTGCGACACCACCGGTAATGGTTGGCAAGCGGTAATGAAATATCTGGACTGTTATCCAGAATTAGTCCTCTGCGCCCTGGATATGCCATCTTTAGACGGACGATCGATTTTGGCACAACTACTGGAAAGAAACAGCAAAGTCAAACTGATATTTTTGACCACTGACGAAGAGCACAGTACTGCCCTGATGGGAGAATTGGATACTTTGGGCGCCAAAGGAACGATCAAACTGTCAGAAGTGGAACATGTGCTGGTGCCTACTATCCTGGATCTATTTTCTGCGAAAATTGAGGAACCAGAGGAAAAATAGAAACGGATTGAAATCCCGGGAATTCTTTACGTTTTTAAAGGTCGGCCAACATCTTTTCCACCCCCAACTCATCGATCAAGGAAATAAAAATATTCACCACTTTTGGATCGAATTGGCT
>CAZTWC010000464.1:0-1847 GCA_964617105.1 uncultured Myxococcia bacterium | reverse complement strand
ACATCACCGAAAAAGCCATTTTTTTCGACTACCCTAATTTTGACCGAACTCCAGGTGCATACCGGCGAGGCTACAGCCTTTCCGCTGGAAGCAGACAATGAGTTCGGGCTATGTCTTGTGGCTAAAAAGGTAAAGGGCCTGGGTTAAATAAAAGCCTTATCAGACATATACTCCGGCAGATAATCTCCTTCTACCACTTTAAGAATCGTTTTAAATACAAGCCGCCACCTCATGGGTAACAGCCAGCCTCCTTTATCGTCTTTCCGCCGTAAACGGCGTTTGCGAAAATACTGGACAACGTTGTAGGCCATTATTCGCAATATTCCAAGCACCCAAACAGCCTGACCTTGAGTGCACAATTTGCCGCTATCCTCTTTCCACTGCACATCAAGACTGTTAAAACAGTCATTCTCGATGGCCCAATGCCGGCGGACCAGAAGAAGAATTTGTTCAGGACTAAGGCGGTTTTTGAGAAGAGAGGTAATAAAAAACCGGTCTTCCACTTTTACTTCGCCAGTTTCCGGATTCAATGACTCCTGTCGCACCAGCCAGGTCTGTCTCAAGTGTTTCCAACAACCAGCACTGGTCTCCATTCCCTGCATCTCATCTGTACGCCATAAAGAACGACGAATCCGTTTTCCACCATATGATTCCCACTCAGTCTGCGCTTCCGGCTGTTCTTCTTTCGACTTTTTATTCAAAAAGTAATTGGCCTCGCTAAACAGATCTCCCTGGTTACCCTTAAGGCCGAATACATATGCCTTTTGGTAACGGTTATTTAAATAGTCGGCATTAGCAAGACTGGCAAAAGCAGCATCGCCATCATAAATCTCGACCATTTTTCCCTTGCCGTAAGACTGTTCCAGCGCATCTATCATTGACTTAAAATTGGTGCTCTCTCCTGTCCCTGGCGGTAAGGCCATTTGATAAATGCAGGGTTTTACTAAACTGGATGTCAAGGTGCTACGCAATACCGGAGTTAACCAGTAAGGCTCTCCTGTATTTGTAGTCCCTTTTTTGTGCCACTTTTTGTTATCTTTGGTTCGGCGATGAGCATGACCATCGGCATAATGATCCAGGGTGGCCAGGTTCTTACCGTCTATGGTTGCCACTCCACAGGGCAAACCATAAGGCTTTAATATCTTGCTCCGGTTCATATCCCTGATCTGCGACACCAACTTTGCCAACAGAGCCTCTTGATCCAACCGCCTCACCTCAGTATCAATCGTAGTATCGGAAATCTTTGCGGAAACCAAACGTCTTGCCCAACCACCCAACTCTGAGGTCATATCTTCGATATCTCTCAATGTTGGCATATTGGCCATCATCCCAAGTTCCAAAGCCCAAATAATTGAGTGAATACTGTGTGTTACCTTACCCTCTTTCCGGCTATCCGTCAGGTCGGAAAAGTTCCATCCATTTTTTCTGGTAAGTTTTACCAGAAATCTATTTACTCTCTCCTCTTTTGTTGGTATTTTTTTCATAGTTTATCCTTTGTTAGAATAGGCCCTTTACCTTTTCTAACCATGTGGAATTATACCACATTCCACATCCAGGGGCTACAGAGTTTTTGCTTTGTAGTCCCTATTTTTTTGCTATGAAAACCGTTTGACCCGGCTGATTGTTTATCGTTTTAAGTTTATCGTGGGCGCTACCTGGCAACGAATCACGAAAACGATAAACGAAAACCAAGCAACCAGCACGAGCACGAGACCGCCCCTAAAGGGATCACCTTGCGGCGTCAAAACGAGATACCTCAATGCGACTTTGCCCCCTGATTATTTTGATTCTGCATCGAAACCTTTGTCCTCAGTGCGAAAACACCACTTAATCTTTTCGCCAATCAG
>CAZTWC010000463.1:0-1876 GCA_964617105.1 uncultured Myxococcia bacterium | reverse complement strand
CTATAGCGCTCACTTATTCTACCCAGGGTGTGCTCACTTAAATTCCCCATTTCATCCACAAGAGATTCAACAAGGAATGGCTAATTTTTTTTCCAAGTAGAAGAGATAAGGTTGGCGTAGCGGGCATTATGGAGTGTTGTAACAGGTAGAGTGTTTTGGTCACATTTTCCAATGATCTCTAATCAAAACATCATTCCAATCTTTTTTATCAGGTTTTATCCGTTTGATAGCAGGATATAGTTTCATCATTTCATCAGCCATGCGTTGACCGGCATCATCATTATCAAAACCACAAAAAACGGGCCATTTTTGTTCGATAATAAATGGTAGCCATTCAGGGTTTGGGTTTAGCCCAGAAGTAGATATTGCCAGGCATTTTGGATGAATTACCAGGCAGGAGATAGCATCTATAGCAGATTCACAGAGGATAACATGGGAGGGATTTTCGTTGTTTACATAGAAACCACCCAGATTTTTTTGCGAACCTTTTGCCATACCCCGCCACCGGATCGAACCGGTTCCCACAAGTTCAGCTCCTACCGGCATTTTTTCTTTTCCAAGTAGTAAAAAGAGTGCATTTTGGCGGTTGTCGGCATATAATCGACCGGAGTGAATCAGTGAGTTTATCATAATTTCCGGCAGTAAACGTTGATTGCAGAGATATTGTTTTACCCGTGGTAATTTATAATCATCCCTTTTGGGCAAAACTAATTGTTGTTCGAGGTTTGCTTTATCTGGACGGTCATCCTTCCTGCAGATGCAGGTATTATATGTCGGGATATCCGGGGGGCAGTAGAAGTTTTTCTGGAGCCAGTATAGGGCTTGTTTAAAATCAAAATCATTAAGGTGGATAGCAAGATCAATGGCACCACCGCCCCCTTTATTTTGGGTCCAGTTAAAAAATTTGCATCCTGTAATTGAGATGTTCCCCTTTACTGTAATCCATCTGGATTTATCATATCGGTCTTTTTTGGCGCCTGTTCTGGCCAAAACATACCGAAGAGGGATATTTCGAGCGGCATTTGCCCACTTTTTCATGCTCGAACAGGAAGGCTGCATCGATTTTTGGCTGGACACTTATTTGGATGCTTATTGTGTTTCTTCCGAGAATCCGTTTTTATCCAGTACGTCCCTTATGGGCTTGCATTTCCGCATATTGATGACATAACTGGTCTCAGTAAGACGGCTCAACAAGGCAGCGGTGAGTTGGTCATTTTTCAAGAAGGTTCCCCACTGGCTAAATCCCAAATTCGATGTTATCAATGTAGTCTTTTTCTTGTATCTTTCGCTCATCAGGGTAAAAAACATACCCACCTGTGCCGGTTCCATCTCAACGAAGCCCAGTTCATCTACCAGGAGAATGTCATAATTGGTGAATTTTTTTATAATTTGTTCTTCGGAATGGTCAGCGATGGCACTGTAGAGTTCTGAGACCAATTTTGGAAAAACAATAAACCTGCCATTGTATCCTTTGTTGATCGCCTGGGTTAAAAAGGAAGTTGCCAGCCCGGTTTTTCCGACCCCTGGAGGTCCAATAAAAATAAGATTATTCTGTTTTTCCATGTATTCGAAGGAATCATAGAGAGCCAGCACTTTTTTCTTGTTCAGTTTTTTCTGTTTTAAAAAAGGATATGTCTCAATAACATATTTCTGTGGGATTTTGGCCCTGGCTATCCGCATCACCCTGGAATTTTCTTTTTTTATGCTGTATTCCTGCCGGATTATGTGTTCAAGAAGGCTGGCGTGGGAAAAATTGCTTTTGGCTGCCATCTTCAAATATTGATTCCAATTGGCCAACAAACCCGGAAACCGCAAATATTTAAGCATAATTTCGAATTCTTCATTCATCGTTATCCTCCAAGATTTTATCGTATAG
>CAZTWC010000462.1:0-1884 GCA_964617105.1 uncultured Myxococcia bacterium | reverse complement strand
CTGTCAAACAAAGAGCAGACCATCGCCATGGAAGCGCTGGTATACCTGAACCAAAAATACAACGGCCGCATCAGTGCTGCCGCCGGTGGTGGTATAGATATCACCTTCGTTGCTGCCATCCCCGCAGGCTAACATTAGCACTAGTAGCAGTGCTGAAAAAATAGTCACAATCATTAAAGATTTTACTCTCATTATGTTTTCTCCATTGACTTGAATTGGTAGCCTTTTCAGTCATCATGCCCATCGCTGTTTTTAAGTTGTATTAAATAACAGTTTAATCTAAAATAATACCTTATTTTTTAATGATATGATAATTTTTTTTTACCACTGAAAAGGAAACTCCATGCGAAACAAACCGAATCATTTAACTTTGGGCGCCCTGCTAATAATCTTGCTGGTTTTTTTACTAGTTTCCTGCAATCTGGAAAAGTTAAAAACCCTTAAATCTCCAGTGCAGGCGGTAACCACCCTGTTTGAGCAAACTGACGGCACTGTGGAGGCTGAGTTGATCCTTATCTCTACTTCTGATGCCAAAAATCATGAATTTATCACTACTGCAGAGAAGGTAAAACTCCGGATGCCGGAGGGGGATATAGTGGAACTTATTCAAAAGGAGAATGGCCATTACCGGGCCAACAGCAAAGATAACCAAAAACTGGTTTACCATTCGGAAAAAACCTATCAGTTCAAATTTGATCTACCTTCCGAAGCGGAAGAGGAGGGGGTGCATCCAGGCAATTTTGTAGCTACAACCGAAACCCCCAAAGATAAAGTGGAGTTTTCCTGGAAGAAGAAGCCGGGTTTTAGCGGCGACACCTCGGAACTCACCTGGAAACCTACTAGCCTCAAGGGAATCATCACAGTTTATGGGCCGGACAACAAGATCACCTACAGCACTTTTGACTTCTCCAAACCCCAGTTCAGCGGTGATAAATGGGCCCGGCTGGGAGCCTTTGGGAAAATCACTCTATCTGTGGATGTTTTTCCCAAACCTGGTGATTATCGGGTGGTTATGTGCGGGGTGAATAAAAAATCTGGTTTTGACAAGCAACTCTCAGCCGACCTGGGAGTGCTCTCCGGGTTTTTAGCCGGCACCTGCGCCCAGACTGAAACCCTGACTGTGGGTGAGTAGGCTGTTGAAGATAATGAACCGTAAAATCCGCGCCTCCATAATCTCAATTGCGGTTGATATGGTGCTCATTGGCATAAAGTATCTACTCTATGTCATTACCGGCTGTATCACCATCCTGGCCGACTGTTTTCATAGTTTTTCCGATCTGTTTATCTCCTCGGTTATTTTATTGAATTTTATTTTCCAGGTTTGGCGACAGAGAAGAGAAGATAAAAATTCTGATCAAATCCCAAAGGAAAATAGTGATACAGCAAATAATTCTGCCAGTCCAGACAATAATGGGTTTTTAAAAATTGAATTAATTCTTTCGCTATTGATCGCTTTGGTGATTTTATATATGCCCTATGAGATCATTTCCGGGGTTTTTCAGGCAGCTGAATATACCATCCGACTGCCCTGGCTGGCAATTTTGGGTGTCTCTATCTGTATTGTCATCTCCTATTTTATCTCCCGGTTTAAAACCATTGTCGGTCAACAGGAAAATTCACCGGCCCTGGAGGCTGATGGCCTTCACAGCCGTATGGATATGTTTTCCTCCTTTGTGGTGCTCTTTTCAGTAATCGGGCAGTGGATCGGAATCAAATTGGACCCCATAACCGCGGTGATAATCGCAGTATTGATCGGAATTAGAGGAATTGATCTGCTGATCAAAGCCCTGTCGACATTTTGGGCATACCGAAAACCGGAATCGGGTAAAAAACCGGAAAAGATGTGGCAAGCCTCTGTTCTGAACGATTTGCCGCTGAATATAT
>CAZTWC010000461.1:0-1885 GCA_964617105.1 uncultured Myxococcia bacterium | reverse complement strand
ACTGGTCGAGAGCATAGTTCTCGTGCATCTTCAAATCCGGAACATCCGTTGTAGTGGCAAAATACTTTTGATATGTGGTTTGAATTTCCTATCCCTCAAACGGACTCAGATTCCGATATTTTATCAGGTTCATCGAGGTCAGGCCAATTATCAAAATCGAGAATTTCGCACCAGAGTATTGCCTTTTGCAGTTTTCTGTAATGAGGTCCACCTGGTGTAATCGTTAAAAAGGAGTTTTCCTGATGGCCACTATTACTTAATAAGACGATATAAACCAGTCAATTGCCTGGTCGAATTTTGATAAAAAATAATAGGGGATTGAAAAAAGAAAGTATTTTTTGCCGGAAGGTAGGTGGATTTTGTCTATTTGACTTTTTCCAGAATATATCCTGACAGCATAAGGATGATCGCTTTTTTCCATAAACAGGTTCAATGATTTCATTTTTCCGGTGGCCCCACTTTTTACTTCAATCGGAATAAGGTAGTCCCTAAAGCGATAAATAAAGTCAATTTCTGCTGTTCCCCTCTCCCTAACCCAGAAACAAAGCCTGGGGGCAGTATTATTCAAGGCAACAAGTTCCTGGGCAACAACTTGCTCGGCAAGTTTTCCTCTAAAAGCGGCACTTAAAGGTTTCTTGCGATCAAAAAAATAATTTATTCCGATTCGATAATTCACCAGGCCAATATCGAGGAAGAATAGTTTGGGAGATTTTCGGGGTTTTTCAATCACAGGTATCTGTAATGATGATGATGGCCTGGCTCGAAAAACGATCAGGGCTTTTTCCAGAGAGTTAAAAGCCTCACTCATTTCCCTGGATCTAAAATGGGATTCCCCGAACTTTTCGTAGGTTATTCGCTCAGCAACATAAAGTGGAGCTCTATCAATGGCATATGATAAATATTTTGCCCTGGCCAAGTTTGAATATTTTTCGACATCTTCAATATATCCTATCAGGATTGAATCATAAATATCTCTGATAGAAGAGTAAGATTTGGTATGATGGAAAACAGAAACGGCCTCTGGCATACCACCGACAAAAGAATACTCATAAAACCGGTTAAGCAACAATTGGTGAGTGTCAGTTGGCTGGTCAAAATCGAGAGAAGACAGTTTTTCGGCCAGAACAGAATTTGTGTGTTGTAGATATTCAGTAAAATTAACGGGATAAAGAAAATAACTTTGCACCCTTCCTACAGGAAAAGAAAATCCTTCCCGCCCGGAAAAAACCTCAAGCAGAGAGCCAGCGGCAATCACGCGCAAACCTTTTATATCCTCATATAGATAGCGTAGAGAAGTTATCGCCTTACTGGAATTTTGGATTTCATCTATAAATAACAGGGTTTTATTTCTGTCGGCTCGAATGCCCTTGTATAATAATATGCGCTCGAATAGTTGTTGTCCGCCATTATAGTTGGAAAAAAGTTCTCGTTCTCTGGGCTTTTCCAGGTTCAATTGGATAAAGTGGTTAAATTTTTTCGCAAATTGATTGACAACAAAGGTCTTCCCTACTTGTCGGGCACCTCTCAGGATAATAGGTTTGGTATTTTCCGATTCCAACCAGTCTGACAGTTGTTGTTCTATTTTTCGTTTAATGATCATTAGCGAAAGTTGTCACAATTAAGTGTGTACATGATACAAAGAATGTAATAATTCATAAGTAAATAATAACTATCTGGAACGATATTGTCAAGGAAAAAGCAAACCAGGGCACCCTGGCTCTAATTAGTTGCATGCCGAAAATGGCACATATCTCATAACATTTACCTTCACAGCATTTAATTATTGACAGTTTTTTTTTTTTCATATTATCGACCTTAACGTTAAATTTTGGGTAAGCGCTCAATTAACCCCATCTTTTCAACGTAGTTAGACTATGCCATGATT
>CAZTWC010000460.1:0-1887 GCA_964617105.1 uncultured Myxococcia bacterium | reverse complement strand
GTAAACCTTCGCTCAAAAGTTGATTTTGTTTCTTCAAATCATGGAGACCGATCCGCCCCATCTCCAGGCTCAATTCTCCTTTGCGGGATTTAGCCAAATCCAGAATAGTGTTGACCTGCCTTTTGAGAGAATCGGCCAAATGCTTGATTTTGCCCACCTGAGTTATTGCCGTCTGTCCCAATTGGCCGTACCGGCCGCTGCCAAGCAGTTGGGAAAATCCGATTATTCCATTTAATGGTGTTCTCAGTTCGTGAGAGGTGTTGTGAAAAAACAGCGTGCGGGCCTTCTCTTTCTCTACAATCTCCTGATAGGCGGTTTCAAGTTTCTGGTTGGCCTGCTCCAGGCTGGTATTAACTTCGCCCAACTCCAGGTTTAACTTTTCCGCCCGGTGAAAGGTATGAGCAAAACGGATAGAGAGAACTGCTGATTGGGAAAAGATGAAAAAAACAAGTCCATAATGAACCATATAAAACGTATCTATAATCTGTTGAGTGTAAAGAATATCATTGAATATAGATAAGAAAAAAGCTAAAAATCCTAAAATAACATATATAGCCCCTTCTCGCTTATTTTGGACAGCCCTGATAATTACATAAAAATACCAGAGGTTTACAAAAGCAATATAAACATGCAATACTGATAAATTTGAGGTAAAAATTATTGGTGATGTCATTAAGACAAATAACACCAAAAGTATGCCGGTAAAAGCCATAATCCGGAAAATTAACTCGCTCATCTCTTCTCTATATAAACATC
Source organism: uncultured Myxococcia bacterium (assembly GCA_964617105.1). GTDB lineage: Bacteria > CAZTWC01 > CAZTWC01 > CAZTWC01 > CAZTWC01 > CAZTWC01. Next base: position 1,131 of record CAZTWC010000460.1, on the reverse strand, counting down.
GTAAAAACAAGATAAATAGAACGGCTGACATCGGCATAGTTAGATATTCCAACTTTAAATGTATATATGAGATATAATTATGGGGCCAAAGTCGTTCAAGAACCGATGATGTACAAAATAACCTGATAAATATTACTAAACAGGCCAAGCAAAACCATAAATAGCCGGGTTCTTCTCTTCGACCTAGGTAGAGTAAAAAATGGTATAACGCCATAATTAACAGTATTCCCAATACTAAAAAATCCTTGATATCTTGACTCAATAAAGATTTTTCTATCTGTAATTTCAGGGCCAATTTAGGAGGGCTCCATAATCCACCTTTTATATGGTGAAAATTTGCGACCTTAATAATAATTTGAACTAATTTATCTTTTATTGGTAAATCAACCTTAATCGGCAATAATTGAGGCTTAGTAGAGTCAGCATCCTGTCCAGGTATACCTACCAAAAATTCACTCTGGTTATTAAGATAAAGTATGGCAGAAGTGGATAAATCATTGATAAATAATGAGAGAGGTGTTTTAGTTTTTCCCCTTTGACCAGGAATATGTTTAGTTAAACTTTTATATAAATCGCCCTGCTCCGGCAAGATCACTTTTAACCTATACCAACCATACCCCTGGCCGGTGCCGGTCTTCTGGTTCCAGGCTCCCGGTACTTTGATAGTGTCCCATTTAGAGTCATCAAAATCTGGGGAGGCAAACTCGAGTTTGTCCTCCATCCACTTAAATTTCCAATCTCCCCGCAACTCTACCGGGCCGTCTTTGGCAAAATCCCAGTCTGTGAGGTCCAAAACCCCGTCTTTGACTTTGGGTGATTTGCGGCCGGAATAGTCTGGGCTGCAACCAGCCAGTATGCAAAGGCAGAATAAAATAGACAATAATGGCAATTTGTTTGAATAATTTAGCACTTTAAAATCTGTCGCCATCTGTATTGATTTGGTTATAACCAAGATTAGAAAGAATTTAGCAAAATAATCTAATTGTCACCTGGTAATTATTACTTATAAATATTGCATTTAATGGGACTTTTGTAAATATATATTATGGCATTTTTTGCTTGGCAACCACCAGTTCACATCACCATCAACTTATACAAACTGGTTTCACCTTGTACTCCCTTGAGGTTAAA
>CAZTWC010000459.1:0-1907 GCA_964617105.1 uncultured Myxococcia bacterium | reverse complement strand
GTTGAGAGAAATTCACGAATCACTGGTTGTTGTTCAAATTTTAAAATAGGCAAAAGCAAAAGATCTTCCAATATCAGCAGTATTTCTCGCCTCGAAATCCGGTAAACCGAGTCCATAACCCATAAAGTCTCCAACACTACCAACAGTGGTACAAACAGTATCTCTCCCCTTTCTTCAGCCGTTTGAAATATCCTATATACTGCCTGGGCTTGCTTTTCATCATCCCGGAGAAGAAAGCGGATTAATATGTTGGTATCAAGAGCAATCACTTGAATAAATCTTTCATCTTATCTTTTACAATAGCATCCATCTTCTCAACGGAAACCGTTTTTTTTCCAGGTTTATGCAACTTACCAAAAAGTTCATCCACTCTTTTGGTCACCGGTTTGATTGTAGCGGTCTTACTATTTTTAGGGATAATAAATTCAATTTTATCTCCCTGATGTAATCCAAGAGACTGGCGAATTATTTTGGGTATTGTTACCTGTCCTTTTTTAGTTAAGGTAGCAAGTGCCATAGGCGCTCTCCTTACTTTTATTATTTATCTTACTTTATTGTAAGCCATAATGATCTTGATGTCAATTGAATTGAGCATTTCGACATGTAAATTCCAGCCTTCCCCCTCCACTCCCCAATTCAAGATTACCTAAATTTTGTCGATTTAATAGATAACGGCCCTTAATTATTTTTGTGCAATAGTAAGCAAGCCAAAAAATAGTTATCATTTCAAAAGGAGATTGAAAATGCCACCACCACCGCCTCCACCTCCAATGATAAATCCTGCTGCAGTTGTGGCTACATCATATGATGATAAGAAAAGGGAACCGCCCACCAACCGGAAGAAAAAAGATAAGGAAAAAGAGAAGGAAAAAGAGGAGAAATTATCTCCTGCCGTGGTTCTACATCTGAATGAAGGTGTGCCCGACCTGGATAAAGCCCCGGTGTACAACAAATATAGCCTGAAAAAGAAGAAGAAAAAAACAGCCTGTGAGTGCCTTAAGCAAAAGAATATTTTTCGCTGTATTTGCTCAAATGATAAGGATAAATAGAGAGAGGTTATCTGGTCAGATTCCTTTGGACAGAACTAGCAGTTTGACCGGAAAAAGACTATAGAACTGGATCGCCTTGTCCAGGTGATAGTGACTTACCTGGTCGTCAATGGAGTGGGCAAACCGTTCTTCCGATGGCCCGTAACCTACAGTGGGAATGTTTAGCCTGCCCATGGAGGCGATGCCATTGGTGCTGAATACCCACTTGTCAATTTTAACATCTTCCTCTTTTACCTCCCTGGCAGTTTGATAGGCAGCTTGAACCAGCGGGTGTTCGGGGGCCAGAGCCCAGGATGGAAAATATTTTTCACTCTCCACTACCAGTCCGGTATAACTGGGGCGGTCATACACCAGCACCTCCAGATGCGCCCCTGCCTCTTTAAACTCTGGTAACCCCTGGATCTGATCTCTCACTTTATCTACGGTTTCGCCAAAAGTGAGGCGGCGATCAAGGTAGATAACGCAGGCATCAGGGACAGTGTTCAGCGAACCGGTCTGACACTCTATTTTGGTTACTGCTACGCTTCCCGCCCCCAGGAATTCATCATAACCCAGATGGGCGTTACTCTCTTCTATTGCCTTTATAATAGGAGCCATTTTGTAGACTGCATTTTCTCCACGTTCAGGAGCAGAGGCGTGGCATGATTTGCCGCTGGTGGTTATCTTTAGTTCCACCCTGCCCCGATGGCCGCGATAGACATCCAGGTTGGTGCACTCACCTAATACAACATAATCTGGCCGGGGAATCGAATTCTCGATCAAATATTGCATGGCCAGGCCATCGCAGTCCTCTTCCTGGACAGTACCACAGACATAGACGGAAAACTGGTCTAGTAACTTTTTCTCTTTTAGCAGATT
>CAZTWC010000458.1:0-1919 GCA_964617105.1 uncultured Myxococcia bacterium | reverse complement strand
AGCGACTGTAACAATGCTACCAACTCTGTTCCCAAAACAGCCGGTGATATAGCAGTCTTGCCGCCGATCTTGATCTGCCCGGCCATGGTGTTTATGGATATATTTCCCATAGCCGCATCAATTGACCAGGCATTGGGCTGAGGTGTGGGACCATTGGCCACAACCATAGAATAAGCCCCGCCGATAATTTCCTGTTTGGGGCCAACAGTGGTGGTCTGGGTGGTGCCAAGCACTTTATGGTTCAGGTTGCCTCCAATAGTGAGAGAACTATTTCCCAGGCAAGTGTGTTCTTCTTCGCCTCTTGTCTTTACTCTCCTGCTGTTGTACTGCTCCTGTGACAATCCCTTTACTGTTCCAAAATACTTTTTACTTTCAAAGAGTTGGTTGCCGTTCACTTTGATTTTTCTGTCTCCTCCAACAGTGTTTATCTGTGTTCCTGATATCCTCTCCTGTGAGTCTCCTGTGACTGTCGACTGTTTGCTTCCGGTGATAATGCTCTTGATACTATTGGCTATAACCACAACTTCAGATGAATTGGGGCTGATAATCAGTTTCTGGCCCTGTTTGCCCACTATGGCGATAGTGCCGGTCTTGAAAGAATCACCCTTAAATCCCTCTGGCGCCATGTTGTTGTAGAACACCGGTGCCTCTACATAGGGTCTGGTTACGTCCCCCTCGTAAAAAGAGACGGTCACCTCGGAACCAACCTCGGGAAGTGCCCATATCCCATAGCCATCCTGACCAAAGAGGCTGCTGACAGGTAAATTTGGTAAGTCCAGAGTTTTGGTATCTGGTTTATCACTGCCATCCCTGTCACCACTATCGTCACTGATAACTACACCAGCATCACCTGTTTCATATACTTCCCTAATATCCCCAACCACTACATCCACCCGGTAGTCATCTTCATTAACAGCCACAACCTTGCCCAAAAGGGACAACCGCATGTGCTGCCGCAGATCAGGTTTTATCTGTTCCACCAGTGTTTTTAGGGCTTTTGTCAGACTTTTATCCATTTTTATGCAACCCAATTAGGCAACCCTGTTTAACCATAAACTGCTCCTGGAACCCCTGTTGCCGGGGCCAAAAGTGTGACGTATTTTATTAATGATATAGGTGCTGGATTCACCATCAAGACCGGCCACGTCGATAAGTTGACTATGAAACAGAGGCAACCCAACGGTTGTTAGTTCCATGTGGCCGCCATCGCTCAATTTATAAACCAGGATGTTTTGACCATACTCCAGCCGATAACCGGAGTGCTTAGCCTTATCTCTGGACTGCCAGTGGAATTTTCCGTCAGGGTCAAACCAAAAATCATACTCAAGTCCAGTGCGGCGATTGATGTAATGGATTGCTTCGGCAATGGTATTGTTCACCAATGGCAAACGGTTTAAAGGCTTATCGATCTGCTCTATTTCGTAATCATATTCATCCACTTTTGCCATATGCAGCAGTGACTGTATAATGGCAGTTGGTGTTTCAAACTGAAAAGCCCTGGTTACACGAGTGTCAAATAGCAACGCCGCTCTATCAATGGCCTCAATTACGATTTCACTTCCTTGCCTGTAGACTTCCCGGACAAATCCGGTAAAAATTTGCTTGAGGTCAAACCCTTCGTACCCCCATCTGATTGCAATCATATCTCCACGGTGGAACACTTTTTTAGCAGCACCATTGGAAGCAGAGGGCTTTGACAGGGAAGTCGACATTGGTATCGACATTGGTGTAGGCATGGACAGTAGACACTGCGCTGATGGCTCGAAATGACAGGCACTTATCACAAAATGTGATATTTCAGTATAAATCTTTCCGGCTATCTCCACTTCCACCACCGGCGCCAGGTAATTTATTTTGGATATTTGATAGGTCGCGGTCATGGCCGGGTCCCTCCCATAGCATCTGACTTGCCTTTTAGA
>CAZTWC010000457.1:0-1986 GCA_964617105.1 uncultured Myxococcia bacterium | reverse complement strand
CCCGGAAGGTCCGCTGTGCTGGTGGTCATTGGAGAACCCCTGGTGGCACTCATAAGAGTTACTTCGAGCATACCCTGCTCAGCCGGCAGGTGGAGGAGTGCCCCAACTACACTTCCAATGGTGATAGCCGGGAGGATGATTTGGCGTTAGTCAAGAACCTGAAGCAAACGCTACCCAGGAAAAAAATCATTTTTACCACCAGATCAACCAACGGGAGGTAAACCATGGCTACAAACCGAAACAACTATGCCAAAGCAGAGGACTATCTTTCCCCCAGGCAAATTCGCGAATTGCAGGACCAGGGCCTGGAGGGTAGACAGATATATATCCCCACAAAAGCCTCTGCAAAGCGGGAAGAGACAATGAGAAGTTATGGTGCTCTTCACTACAAAGAGGGGATTAGCATAGCCCAAATAGCGGATAAGGTGCACCTCTCTCACCGGAGAGTGGCTGAGGTTTTACGGCAATATAGAGAGCGGTTCAGTGGGAGTGAGACTGGGAATAATGGTGAGTCTGGGAAGGGGTCTGGAAAGAGGGCTGGGGATGGATCCGGGAACGAATCTGGGAAGATATCAATAGGGGAAAAATAGTGGAGATTGAAGGCCAAATGATGGTGGCGAGCCACTCTTGCCCCGGGCAGTTACTTTTTTCTTACGCAGGAGGAACACAAGATGGCAAAGTTTAGTGAAACAGCAAAAAGATGTTTGGCGGTGACTTATTCGGGTAAACCCTGTCCAAATCCAGCGGTGAAGGAGAGTGACCTCTGTTGGCAACACCACCGGTGCCGACACCCTGATCGAATTGGTACGCTCAGATGGTGGCAGGAATTGCCTGACACTCTGGATATAACCGATGATGAAGAACAGGCGCTGATGATCAGTGCTCTGGAGGCAATAGATGATGATTTCGATTTAAACGAGTCCACCGACCGGATGCAGGCATTGATGTCGTCAGTCTATTTTGCCAAGTGGGTTTCTGCCTGTCGGGAGAATAACTTGGAATTGGCTGCTGCCCATGATCATCTACTGCAGAAGAACTTGAAGTGCCTGAAAGCCACCAGGGACAGCCGGGAAGGAGTAGAGAGCAAGGTGAGCACCCCAGCGGAGTGGGCGACCGATCTTTTAGAAGAATATAATAGCAGGCAAGTTGAGAAGGCTGTGGAGAAGAGTGAAAAAGGTAAAAACGCGGCAGAATAGAAAAAAAAGGTCGCAGATGTCGTTGAGGGGCAGGAGGTAACTATGCGTGATTACGGAGGACGAATTTTCATAAAGGTCGCAGAATACTCCTTCTTCGACCTTTGTGATATGCTCGAGATGGCAAGTGAAAACAATAAGTTAGGTGCAAGTTAGATGGTTTTAGATTTTGGCAGATGGGTAAAAAGTGGACACATGGTGGGTAAAAACTGGACATTTAGAACTCAGTCAATTTGGGCTCAGACTATCTCCTCTGGTCAAATTGGTCCAAATTATCTGGACGGTAAAATGGTTCATCTCGAAGATAAAAACAGGCGTGAAAAAACTTATTCACATTTTGAAAAAACTCCATGTACAAATCATGTACAAACCATGTACGAGCCATGTACAAACCCCATGTACAAAATCGATTTTTTTTATGTACGGCTTGTACATGAGAAAAGGTGTCGATTTTTTCAAAATCAGGAAAATCTGGAACTACAAATTGAGCCAGGTTCAGAAATATTTATTCCAGCGTCATTTTTATTGGGTCGGAGTTTTTCTCCCTTTCTTTTTGCATTGGATATTTTTTCAAGAGCGATTTGTTCAGTGGGGGTTTTTACTGTAACGAATTTTCCTGGTGTGGTTTTGGGGCTAATAGTTCTTGCGCAAGTTATTTTTTCTCTATTTCTATACTTATGCCAAATCCTCGATAGCATCCTCGAGTTCATAGTCAAAGAGGTGGGTGTAGATTTGGGTGGTGCTCACCTGGCGGTGGCCCAGAGCCTTGGAGGTCAAAAGCAGGTTGCGGGTC
>CAZTWC010000456.1:0-1990 GCA_964617105.1 uncultured Myxococcia bacterium | reverse complement strand
CGCAATTTTCGGGCCCTGTGGAGATTCCGGCAAATAACCACCCCGTTTAAGACCAAATTGAACCGGTTGTATACACCAATTAAGATGAGTTGCAGATCCTGTCACGCAGACCCTCATTTAGGCCAGTTTAAATTGACTGCCAAAGGGGATAAATTTCAGTATCCCAATAAACAGGACTGCAGCCGCTGCCATACTTTTGAGGATTTTAAAAAACTTCGATTTGATCACCAGAAAGATTCCTCCTATCACCTTAAAGGCAAGCACAGAGATTTGGAGTGCAGCCAGTGTCACATAAAGGTGGCTACTTCATCTATCTTTCCCGGCCTGGATGCATCAGACCCCCTGGACTCCGATGCTGACAAGGGGGAGATAACCGGTAAGGCCGGCTCTGGCTTCACTTCTCTCCCGAAGAGCCTGGTTCTCTATAAAAATATCCCTACTAACTGCGCCGGTTGTCACCAGGACCCCCACCGGGGAGCCTTTAGGGGGTATGTTTTAAAGGCTGAAGTAAATGCACAACCAGCCAACAGTGATCTGGTGGGCAATGCCGCTGCCGCTAATAAAACCACCGATTGTCTTCAGTGCCATAATCAAAGTAACTGGCATCAGACCAAATTTTCTCATCAGAACACCGCTTTTCCTCTGCTAGGCGCTCATACCCGGGTTGCCTGCTACCAATGTCACAAAACTCCAGGCCAAATGCCGGGCAAAAAGTGCTCTTCATGTCATCAGAGCAATCACCCGCAAATTGCTCAACCAGATTGCCAAAATTGTCACAACCAGAACTCTTTTACCCATCTGGACGGGGTTCAGGCGCACTCCCGCACCCTTTTTCCCCTTCAGGGCGCCCACCTGGGAGTACCATGCCTCTCCTGCCACCAGAGTTCCCTCACCAGAACCTCCTGGAAAGTTTCTACCCGGTGTGTGGCCTGCCATTTAAAGGACTATAACCAGACCAGCCTGATGGGCATCCCCCATGCCAGTCTGAATTTCACCAAACAATGTGAGAGTTGCCATTCCACCGAAACCTGGCAGCAGGGCAACTATTATGAGCATGGAGCCTGTTTTCCCATTACATCGGGTAATCATAGTAATATCAGGTGTATAGATTGCCACAAGAGGGTACCAAAAGCCTTAGGCGCCTGCAACAGCAACTCGGTGAACTGCATCAATTGCCATGCCTGCAGCAAACATCCCAATAAAGATAAGGCCCCGGGATTTTTCTGTTCAAATTCCAGATGTATAAACTGTCATCCGGACGGGCGGGAACCCAAGGAAAAGGATTAATACTCTATGTGGAAACACCGGGAACGTTGTCTGTTTTTTTATTTGCCGCTGTTAGCAGGGGTGGTGCTCACAATTTCACTGTTTTTATACGGCCAAGAATATTATCTTTTACCGGAATCGGGTCAGCATCAGGCCCAGGATTTGAAAGACTATTTTGGCAGCAGCGGTTTGTGGGGGCATGGCGTGGGAATAGTGGCTACTTTGATTATGCTGCTCAATTTTTTCTATTTTTTTCGCAAAAGATTTCTGTTTTTAAAGGTATTTGGCAAAAATAGCCATTGGCTTAATATCCATGCGGTTATCGGCCTGTTAACCCCGGTTTTTATCCTTTTTCATGCCGCCTTTAAAATGAACAATCTGTTCAGCAAACTCACCTACTTTGCCATGATTGTTGTGGTAGTCACCGGTATAGTGGGCCGTTTTTTTTATGAGTGGACCGAGAGCCATCCGGAAAAGGTGAGCAGGCTCACCAGATCCTGGCGGCTTATCCACTCTATTTTAGCGGTTTTTATGCTGCAGCTGCTGATTGCCCACATTGCCATATCCCTATACGTGGGATATTGGTGGATATTTTAACCTTATCAAAACATCCGCTGGTTCAGATCTAAAAACAGCACTTATAACTCCAAGGCAAATCATCTATAAATAACTCAAGTTTCGCACTCTCCCAGCAAAAAGTTTTGCAGTGTAGAGTTAAATTGCA
>CAZTWC010000455.1:0-2006 GCA_964617105.1 uncultured Myxococcia bacterium | reverse complement strand
ATCTCTTCCGGGCCAACATTCTTTATATAGCCGTTATTCATATTTTCCTGGATATTGGTGATGGTCCCTTTAACCGCGGCCGTCACCAGAGCAGCCGGTGTTCCGTGACCAGTAACATCACCAATTAAGAAATGGCGCAGTTTATCTTCCATCAGAAAACCGTACCAGTCCCCACCTGTTTCTGAGGCTGACTGGAAAAAACCACTAATATCCAATTTGTCAAACTCTGGATCCTCGGCGGGCATCAAGGCTGCCTGAACTGCCTGGGCAGTTTTCAACTCCTGGTCCATTCGGGCCTTGTCCGCTGTTGCGGCCAGCAGGGCAATGTTTTTAATCTGGATAGCCACACTGGTTGAAAGAGTATCGGCAATATAGACATCCTCTTGACCAAAGGGATCTTGTCCATCGTCTCTGAGCAGTCCGATTATCCCGGAAACCGTATCTTGCTCGCACAGGGGCACACATAGCAAATGCTGTCCATGAAAAATCTGTTTATCCACCTGGTTGAGCAGGGAATTCTGGTAGATATTTTCCACATTGACACTTTTCCGATCAACGAATACTTTTTCAACGATTCCCTCTCCCATTTCAAAAGAGGGGATAATGCTAGCCTTGTCAATATTAGCGCTTACGGTCTGCAAATTAAAAATTCCGGATTCCTGGTCGATTAAGTAAATCATACCGCTTTGCGCCTTTACCAGCCCGCAAACCGCCTCTAAACTGTATAGAAGCATCCCTTCCAACTCCATGTTGGAGGAGATATCTTTACCGGAAGATTCAATTAGTCCCAGGGTTTCTATCTGTTTGGCGATCCGATCCAGCATACTGTTGAAGGATTCACCCAAAATCTGCAACTCATCTTTGGTTTTGACCCTGGTCCTTACCTTGAGATCTCCTTCGCGAATCTTCTCGGCAGTCCTGGTCAGGTGACTGATGGGTTTAATAAAACCCTTTCTCAAAAAGATAAAAATTATTATTAAAAAGAAGATACCCACTACAATAGTGATAGTAAAATTCAAACGGTAACTTTTTTCTATAATAGAAGATTTCTGCTCAACCGTGATTACATTTTTTTTCACTTCGTCCAGAGCACCAGACACCTCTTGCAGCAAAGCAGTACCCAATCCTGCCAGGGAAGCCTTGGCCGCCATGGTGAATTTGGTTCCCTCCAGGGGAGTTAAAATCCAAAACTCTTTCTCTATTTCACCGGTTTCTTCATCCTTAATATGGATTATTTGGGATTTTGCGGCTCGTCTGTTAGAAAGGCCGACACCACCCAGTCCCTGCTCCCTCAATTCTGCGGTGCGGGCCTGTGCTGCCAGCAGGGTCAGGTAATCCTGCTCTATCATGACTCTCCCCAGATTTGGCAACTCTTCTTTAATCTCATCGCCGTACTCCAGGTCAGGGTGAACCACAATTATGCCATCTTTTGGAAGGATAAGACAAATATAGCCGGCATTACCAATTTTGGTACTTTTAATCATTTCCAGAATGCTGTCATCCATGCTGACTTCTTCTGGATCATCTTCGAACTCCTCAAGATTTGATTTTAGAATTAGTTCCAAATGTCCGGCCAGAGCAAACGCCTCTTTCTGAGATTGTAATTTAGAGATGTTCTCTGAGTTGACTAAGGTTTTCTTGTAGGAACTATCGGTTTTTAAACCGGTCTGTTTGGTACCGGCTTTAATGATGGCAAGACCATCCAGAGTAAGGTAGCCCAGGTAACTAAGAAAACCGACCGGGATAATAAAAATAATTAAAAACAAACCTATCAGTTTGGTAAGGATACTCCAAATGGGCTTGGTTAATGGTTTAGCCTTGCCATTTTTATTACTCTTTTTACCAGACTTTTTTTCTTTTTCTTCTATTTTCTTTGCCATCTTACTCACTTTAATAAAATTGAGGATTTAGAACATTAGCCAAGATAGACTGACCAGTTAATTTAGTGGCTAAAATAATAATTATAGAAACTATTGAATATTTTAACTAACATAATCACTATTTAA
>CAZTWC010000454.1:0-2014 GCA_964617105.1 uncultured Myxococcia bacterium | reverse complement strand
TACAAACACCCTAAAATTTATTTTATTCATTATTACCTCCCCAAAAATTCAATTCCATATGGGTTATTGGGCTAAAGAGGTTAATAAGCCGGGTTCTGTCTTGGAACTCACTTTGGATGAACCCCTTGGTGATCATTTATCTAGAAAAAAGATTACTCCCTTTTTCAAGCGACCTTACCCAAACCCTTGAAGCGGGCTACTCCTTCAGGTTTCTACTCGGTCTTGCTCCGGATGGGGTTTACCATGCAACCAACGTCGCCGCCGGCCCGGTGCGCTCTTACCGCACCTTTTCACCTTTTCCCAATGCCGCCGAGGTAAAACTCGGTTTTACCTTTTAGCGGCCAGGGTAGTCTGTTTTCTGTGGCACTTTCCTTCAAGTTGCCCTGACTGGAAATTATCCAGCACCCTGCCCTCTGGAGCCCGGACTTTCCTCCAGATATTGCCGTTATAAAACTGCCATATCTGGCGATCACCTGAACCTCTTCAGCCCAAGTAGTTGCAGCCCAAAAACCACCTTCCGATTCCCGGTCTACAACTAAGTATAAAAAGTATATCTTTGCCGTCACTTAAGTCAAGCTCTCTTTTCTAATGAAATCAATTCAGGCAAATAATAAAATTTGGTTAATTAGTGTAATTTTTTCTTGTGAAAAATTATAAATTTGATTATAGTTAGCTAGTTAAAATAGACCGATTTTATAAATGGTAAAAATGCTATTTTAGTTTATGTTTTTCGTTTTTAATTTACACTTAAAGTTAGTCATCATGTCGCAAACAAAGGAGGAAAACGCATGAAGAAAAAACTATTTACCTTGTCTTTTGCTCTATCGCTCTTACTAATGTGGTTTTTAGTAGGATGCGGAGAACAGTTGGACTGGAAAGAGGAAAAGAAAATTTTTGGTGAGCAAACTAATTGTCCTACATCCTGCGCAGAAGGCTCTTATTGTGACGATAAGATCACCAATGGTAAATGTCTAGCAATCAGAAAACTGGGCGACCAGTGCGATCTTTTAAAAGGTCCGGCAGATTGTATGTATGAATCAACCAGCAAAGATTCAGAGGGCAATGATGTAAAAGCCTACACCTTTGGCCTCTGTCTACCAGGCGCTGACAAAAAAGTCGGTGTCTGTAACGCTGTGGCCCCTCCAAAACCAGAAGAGGGTGAAGAGGAAAAAGAAAGATGTCCCAGTGGTATTCTGGTTGAAGACACTCCTGGCGGCGATCTCTGCTTCCCTAAGTGCGACCCCACCAAGCCCACCCCTAAAGAGGCTGGATGTAATGCTGAACTAGGCTTCATCTGCCAGACAATGTCCCAACAGGATGCCGATGGCAATGAAATCGGTATCTGTAAGGCACCATGTGTTATTACTGATTCGACTACTGGCGCCAGTGACTGCCCGAGCGGTACGCTTTGTATCGAAGAAACCGGACTTTGCCTGCCCTACAAACTCTGTGATCCCACTAAAAATGATGTGGACTGTGAAGATGATTTTTCCTGTATAGGTCATCACCTCTCCCCCAAAGGTGGATTCTGTATCTCCAAGTGCGTACCCAGTGCTGACAATCCTGCCGGCGACTGCACCACTAAAGGCGAAGTTTGCCAGCCGGTTCCCGGTGTTGGCGCCATCTGCAACACTGCCTGTAAACTAGATCCGGTCACCGGCGCAGACAACTGCCCAGCCGGCGCAGTGTGCAATACCGAAACCGGTATCTGCGGTATCACCTGTAATGCAAACGAGGAAAATCAGTGCGCTAAATTCACTGGCCTCTCTTGCCTAGAAGTGGGTGACTTGTCCCCCACAGGCGGATTCTGCATGTTAGACTGCATACTGGATAATTTTGACAAACCAGAAGGCAATTGTAAAAAACGTGGTGAAGTTTGCCAGCCGGTTCCCGGTGTGGGCGCTATCTGTAAACCGCCTTATGCTGCGGCTACTGAGTGTCCCGCCGGCGCCGTGCTCAAAGACGGTGTGTGCGGATGGGCTTGTTTACCTGGAACGGCGGATCAGTGCGATGC
>CAZTWC010000453.1:0-2022 GCA_964617105.1 uncultured Myxococcia bacterium | reverse complement strand
AGTGAAAACGCCAGGCGTACAGCCTGGATATTCGTGGACTTGAAGACATCGGATGTTGGCGGGTACGTGAAAAAAGCCAAAAAACTGGTCTCGGACCAGGTGAAACTGCCTTCCGGGGTCTCCATTGTCTGGTCAGGCCAGTTCGAGTACATGGAGCGTGCCCAAAAAAGACTCAGCATCGTGGTTCCCCTGACTTTGGCCATTATTTTCCTGCTGTTGTTCGTCCATTTTCGGAACATCACCGAGAGCCTCATTGTCATGGGGACTTTGCCCTTTGCCCTGGTGGGCGGGGTGTGGCTGATGTTTTTCAGCGGGTACAACCTCTCTGTGGCCGTGGCCGTAGGATTCATTGCCCTGGCTGGTTTAGCTGCCGAGACCGGGGTGGTGATGCTAGTCTATTTGGACGAGACTTTCAACCGTTGGAAGGCCGAGGGAAGGCTCTTGACCGTAGCAGACCTCAAAGGGGTTATCGTTGAGGGGGCTGTGGACCGGGTGCGGCCCAAACTCATGACCGTGGCCACCACCACCATCGGGTTGCTGCCCGTGATGTTCGGCGATGAAACCGGGGTAAGGGTGATGAAGCGCATCGCCTCCCCCATGGTTGGCGGGCTTATATCTTCCACGATTTTGACCCTGGTCATTTTACCGGCCATCTACCTGGTTTGGAAAAGGTGGAGTTATAAAGAAAAATCCGCACCAGTAAAGGGATAAGGCCATTAAATGCCTTTTATCATAATTGTTTTATTGAATTTATTGCCTGAACATTCCTATTGAATAAGGAGAACAAAAATGAAAAATACACCTATCTTTTACGTAGTTATCATTCTTTTCACCCTGACCGGCTTCAATGCGGCCCATGGGGGCACCAAGACTTTTGACAAAGGAATGAGACCCATCCTGAACGAGTATCTTGCCATACACAAAGCCCTTTCCGGGGATTCGACAGCAGGCGTGGCAAAAGCTGCCGGCAAAATCACCAAACTGGCCGGGAAACTCCAGCCCGGGAAAGTAAAAGGCAAACATGCAAGTCGCTACAAGCATGTGCCCATGAAACTGAAAAAAGCGGCCCGGAAATTGGCAAAAGCCAAAGACATCAAAGCCATGCGAGAGGCGTTGAAGGACCTGTCAAAACCCATGGCCATGTGGGCCACCATGTCAAAACCCGCTGGTATTGCGGTTGTGTACTGTTCCATGACAGAGGGATCGTGGCTGCAGAAGGGGAAGAAGATTGCCAATCCCTATTATGGGGCAAAAATGTATGGTTGCGGGGAGGTTGTCGGGGGCGGGGTTCAGCACAAGAAAGGTCATTGAGATTATATACGCCTATTTTGCGTATATTGAAAGGAAACTACCAATTTATTTCATCAGGCTACATTGAACATGATACAATTAAAGCAATTTTTAATAGAATTAGGATTGAATGATGAAGTATAAAAATGGGAAAACAAAATTCTATATTACTAGTTTTCTGATAGTAATTTTAGCCTGTTTATTGGTTTTTTCCTACTATACCGTTGATTATCTTGTTTTATTTTTATATCAAGCGGCAGGAAAGGAAAAACGATGAATACACGGGCAGGTTGGCCCAACAAAAGGAACAACTTGAGACCACCTATCTGGAACTAAAATCCTTTTTTGATTGTTCAGCGGAGTTCATTTTCATATTGGACAGGCTGGGTATTATCATGCAGGTTAATCCGTCGGCGGTTCAGGCATTGGGACTAACTGAAAATGAATTGGTTGGTCGTTCCATCATGGATTTTTTTGCACCGGAATCACAGGATGTTTTTATTGACAATATTCCTCATCTATTATGGAAGGGCTCCCATAGACAAGAACTGATAATAATTACAAAAGGAGGAGAAAAGTATCCTATTCTGAAATCATGGTAAAAAAAAATCGTAATAGTGCCAGGAGGTGAAAAAAAAGTTAAAAAGTTTCATGATAATATAAAGAGCCAATCGACTTGTCCAGGATCCCAAGAGTAATCAATAGTTGTAGATAGGCAAAATATATTTTACC
>CAZTWC010000452.1:0-2024 GCA_964617105.1 uncultured Myxococcia bacterium | reverse complement strand
AACTAATGGTAATAAATTTGTATAATCTGATGACGAGGCCCGTTTAACGTCAAAGTCAGCAAAAAGTATTAACTCGTGACGAATTAACCAGGTTCATGCCGCGAAGGCAGGTTTGTCATTTTAGGGGTATAGATAATTTATCACCCCATCTAAATGGCCGCAACCAGGGAACCACCGCCTGGGAAGGAATGCAAATCGCTAAACTAGTCAAGATTGGATGGGGTGAAGCAACTATTGATTACTCTTGGGATCCTGGACATGTCGATTGGCTCATTTCAATTTGGATGTAGTTTTCGGGCATCACGATGTCACATTCCCATTCCCACCTAAAATCCTCACATTTCCCTCCGGTCGATCACTTGTCGATCGCCCAAAACCTATCTACTTAAAATCATTGACAAAAAAGCCATAAAGTGCCGGTTCAAGTCCGGCCTTTCCCTTAAAGGGATGGCATGGGTTTAATGTCATCTCCCCTCTTTTTGCTTTTTTTCATATTCCTGTTTCCATTTTAACAGGGATTCTATCTGTTTTGTTTGTAAGTCAAACTGTTTTGCTCGTTGGTCTATTTGTTTTGCTTGTTGGTCTATTTGTTTTGTTTGTTGATTTACTTTATTTGCGATTTCTTGATAATCTTTTTCCCACTTAACCAGTTTTTGCTTCAATATTGAATACTTTTTTTCCCAATCCTTATTTTGCTTTTGCAATAGAGCACGCTCTTGATTACACTTTTTATAAGAATGATTACTAATGCCGCTGCAACTGAATAAAAAACTGATTACCATAACAGATAGTCCAATAGTAATCAGAAATGAAAAGTTACCTCTTTTACCAGGTTGAAAATTTGTTGTAATTTTATTCATATTTGTTACCTATTTTTTTTTAGTAATTTTAATATTTTACTTCACTGTCCTACTACCTAAAAATTGCTACACATATTTGAAAGCCGTTTCATCAACCTTGCCATTTCTTTGTCCAGATGGGAGGCTATAGATCTGGGTTGACAACTGGAATTTTGATTCTGTTTACCATGTCTATCCAGGCATTGTTTTAGCCAACTTTTACCTGCTGGTTGTACACTCATACCTGAGATGCCGTAAAATTCCAACCCGGATAAGCTGTTATCAATCGGTGTAGGGTCAATGTTCCCGGTCATTTGATTACAGATCATCTCTTATACTCTTTGGCATGGTCATAAAATCCCTTTTCTCCATCTTGTTGGCCAGGTTTGAAGTTGCTCTTATAGTTTTCAATTGCATTTTGTCCGGTATTCTCCCAAATTGTCGCAACACCTGTACCAACTCGTTCAAATCCGTAGCCTACAGCCCATTCTGCATGATCAGCAATCAATTTATCACAATCCCGGTTACATTTCGGATAAAAATTTAAATCACTTTTAGGCCCCATCCCCTGAAAGTGTTTCCCCTCCTTATTCGCTCGTCCACCTTCATCTCCCAAAAAGGCCAAGCCGCATCCATTGCCAAATTTCGATTTTAAACCACCTAACACACCTCTAAGGCCTTTGGTAAACGAAAGAACATTCCCCGGTCCGGAGAAAGATCCCAATTGACCGATCACTCCATTCAAATGGGCTTTGTTACCTCTGCTCATAAAGCCACCTAAATTTTTCTGCCCACACATCTCCGGTCCTTTTCCTTTAAGGAAAATTGACCAACCTAATAACCCGGCCAATTTTGGACTTTTCAGCATATCTGACAGGAGAGCGTCGATTTGCGCTTCGGTCAAATTAACATTCATGTGATCGGCTATTGCAACAACGATTTCGGTAACAGCCGGTAGATAACTCACTGACAGGTAGTTGTCGATACTGTCATAGAGACGGATTTTGTCACTTTCAGGGATCAGATAGTGCCTCTGCCGGTAAAACTTATAGTTCATATCAATGGCAAGTTTAAATGCCAGTGCCTGCAGATCGTTTTTATACCCGCACTGGAAACTGATGTGAGGATTATTATCATCACAATCGCCATTGTCAAGAACATAGGTATTACTAAACTGATGCAGTA
>CAZTWC010000451.1:394-2037 GCA_964617105.1 uncultured Myxococcia bacterium | reverse complement strand
CGATATCTTCACCGATTTTTAATTCCGGATCATACAATCCCACATCCAGCATATGTCCTTTGCGAAACATTATTCCGCAGGCGATTGGTTCTTCATTAACATTGATTCTTTTTATTATAAGTTCATTATCTTCAACCAGATAATAATCGGAAGCCACTGCATCAACTTTATTAAAGGTAAGGTAGAGATAGCAGAAATTGATAAAGTCCCGGTGCAGATAATCGTCAGCATCCAGATTTACAATAAATTTACCCCGGGCCTTTCGAATACCCTGGTTTCTAGAGAATGGCAACCCCATATTATCTTGATGTTCAATAACTTTGATCCAATGACCATAGGACTCTAAAATATATTTGGTAGAATCTCTACTGCTGTCGTTAACCACAATAATTTCATAATTTTGTTTTGGAAATGACTGCTCAAGGCAACTTCTAATAGCCCGGGCGACATATTTATCATAGTTAAATGTAGGAATAACAATACTGACATCCATAGTTTACAATCCTTATTCAACAGAGTCCCAGGTAAGTTGCTCATCGATCTCAATGGTATGCAAAACTTTTTTCCCAATTAACCTGTTTAATTGGGAAGGTGAGATACCACCGCCCGGCCGTTTGGGGACCATCATTTTGGGTGTTAACCGCTCACCATTAAGTATTTGTCTGGAAGCCACCAGACTACGGCGGGCATTCTTGCGGGCCGGCAGTTCTGATTCGGTAATCTCAACATAATTTGAAGTGGCTTTTTCTACCGTGCTTATTTGCTCAACCATGGTGTTTAAAAGAACCGGATCAATTGAATGATAGTGGTCATCTTTTGGAATAGTCCGGTCCAGGGTAAAGTGTTTTTCAACAATTTCGGCTCCCAAAGCCACCGCTGCTGTGGGTATGGTGACCTGGCGGTCAGGTACTGTATGGTCAGAATATCCAATCAACAAATTGGGGAACCGCTTTTTTAATTTGACTATCCGGCTCAAATTGGCCTGTTCATCGGGAGTTGGATAGGAGAGATTGCAGTGAAGCAAAGCAATATTTTTCACCTTTAACTGCTTTAAAAATTCAAGGGTTTTGTTGATCTCATCAAAGTAAGAAGCGCCAGTGGAGAGCAGAATTGGTTTGCAAGTGGCGGAAACCATTTCCAGCAGGGGAAAATTATCAATATCAGCAGATGCTATTTTCCAAAAGGGGACATCCAATTGCTCCAGCCATTGGACAGAACGGTTGTCAAAAGGGGTGGAAATAAAGACTATTCCACATTCTTTAGAATACTGATTAAGTAGTTGGTATTCGTTTAAATTAAACTTATCTCTCCGGGCAAAATAATCGAATTGGGTCTCCTGATTTGAATCATCATCCTCCAGCCAGTATTTTGGAGCCCATTTAGTTACCAGGTCACCGGATTTGTAGGTCTGGAACTTTATGGCGTCAGCGCCGGATTCAGCCGCGGCCTGGATCAATTTTTTAGCGTTTTCAAGATCGCAGCCATGATGAACACCAGCCTCGGCAATAATATAGGTTGCCGATCGATTATTGGTTTTAAAAGGGGTTAAAAAATTCATAACAATCTCTTTACTCTTTTGATAATATTTTAATAAAACTCATTCCGATTTTTAAAAAAACCAGTCATATCACCAACACTGACCC
>CAZTWC010000451.1:0-384 GCA_964617105.1 uncultured Myxococcia bacterium | reverse complement strand
CACGCACTTATCACATACCGGAACAAAGTCCCATTTGGATTCTAGATGCGAACAGCGGATTTTACGCATTGTGGGATTATTCCAGATTTTATGAAGGGAACTGGAGTGGATGTCGCCAATTACGCCTGAGTAATCCCAATCCACATTACAGACAGAGACCTTGCCGTTACTGTTTACAGCCATCATATACCAGAGAAGACCACAGGGATAGCGGTTAGATGAAGTTTCATCAGTGATATTCAAGTCATTTATAGCGCCGCTCCAACTGTGAATACCGGTAACTTGCACCTGATC
Source organism: uncultured Myxococcia bacterium (assembly GCA_964617105.1). Taxonomy (GTDB): domain Bacteria; phylum CAZTWC01; class CAZTWC01; order CAZTWC01; family CAZTWC01; genus CAZTWC01. The sequence goes on along the minus strand of CAZTWC010000451.1, from coordinate 90 downwards.
GGCAATATTTTTCCAACGAGAGTGAAATTCTTCAATCTCATCTTGGGAAACTAAATCGTATTCCATTATTTTTACTCTAATAAAGGTTTT
>CAZTWC010000450.1:866-2106 GCA_964617105.1 uncultured Myxococcia bacterium | reverse complement strand
TCTACTTTCTGCTTTTTGTTTTCTGTGCTTAACCTACCGGCAATTTTTTCAGCATTACGCACTGTGACAATATGTTCGCCAGAGAACCTGCCCAGGAACTCAGGGCCGATACAACTGCAGGTGATAGTTGGGCCGGTGATCCCATCGAGCAGGGTCCGGTAATGGCCGTTGCATTGCTATTAAAAATTTGGATAAGGGTCTGTAAACTAGCGACAAGTTCAGTGCCCAGAACAGCCGGCGATATAGCACTCTTACCACCTATTTTGATTTGCCCGGCCATGGTGTTTATTGAGATATTTCCCATGGCCGCATCAACTGACCAGGCATTGGGTTGAGGCGTGGGGCCATTTGCCACAACCAGGCTATAGTTGCCGCCAACTATTTCCTGTTTGGGGCCTACCGTTGCGGTCTGGGTGGTGCCCAGCACCTTGTGGCTCAGGTTACCTCCCACAGTCAAATTGCTGTTTCCCAGGCAAGTGTGTTCTTCTTCGCCCTTTATCTTCACTCTCCTGCTGTTGTACTGCTCCTGTGACAAACCTTTTACTGTTTTGAAATACTTTTTACTTTCACTTAGTTGCGCTCCTTCAACCTTTATTTCACAGTCTTTTCCAACAGTGCTTTTCAGTGTTCCTGATATCTTCTCCTGTGAGTCTCCTGTGACTGTTGACTGTTTGCTGCCAGTGATGATGGTTTTGATACTATCGGCCATAACCACCACCTCGGATGAATCCGGTTTTAGGATAAGTTTCTGGCCCTGTTTGCCCACTATGGCTATAGTGCCGGTCTTGAAACATCCTTCCCTAAATCCTTCCGGTGCCCGATTGTTGTAGAATACCGGTGCCTCCACATAGGGTCTGGTTACATCCCCCTCGTAAAAAGAGACTGTCACCTCTGCACCAACCTCTGGCAGTGCCCAAATACCATACCCATCCTGGGCAAAGAGGCTGCTGACAGGCAGATTGGGTAAGTCCAGAGTATTGGTATCTGGTTTTTTGCTGTCGTCACTGGCAACTCCACCAATATCACCTGTTTCATCCACTCCCCTAATATCACCCACAACCACATCCACCCGGTAGTCATCTTCATTAACCGCCACCACCTTACCCAGAAGGGACAGCCGCATGTGCGCCCGCAGATCAGGCTTTATCTGCTCAACCAGTGTTTTTAGTGCTTTTGTCAAACTCTTATCCATATTAGGCAACTTTTTAGACAACCCGGTTTAACCACAAACTGGTCCTGG
>CAZTWC010000450.1:0-856 GCA_964617105.1 uncultured Myxococcia bacterium | reverse complement strand
GGCATCCATACTAATAAATCCTTGTTAACCACAAACTACTCCTGGAGCCCCTGTTCCCGGGGCCAAAGGTGTGACGTATATTATTAATGAAATAGGTAATTGCTTCACCGTCGAGACCATCCAGGTCAACATCAATCAATTGACTATGAAAAACAGGCAACCCCACGGTGGTTATCTCTATGTTGCCGTTGTCACCTAGTTTAAAAACCAGGATATTTTTGCCATACTCAAGCCGATAACCGCAGTGCTCGGCCTTGTCACTGGCATGCCAGTGAAATTTGCCATCAGGGCTAAACCAAAAATCATGTCCCAACCCGATGCGGCGATTGATGTAGTAAATGGCTTCGGCAATGGTATTGTTCACCAATGGCAACCTGTTTAATGGCTTGTCAATTTGCTCTAACTCGTATTCATCCACTTTTGCTGTCTGCAGTAATGACTGCATAATGGTGGTCGGTGTCTCAAATTGGAAAGCCCTGGTTACACGGGTGTCAAATAGCAACGCCGCCCTATCGATAGCCTCAATGATGTTTTCATTACCCTGTTGCCAAATCTCCCGGATAAATCCGGTAAAAATCTGTTCAAGAGAGTGACCTTCATAGCCCCACCGGACAGTTATCTCTCCACCGGATTGGAACACTTTTTTGGCAGCACCATTGGAAGCAGAGGGAAGACACAGCAAACACAGTGCTGCTGGTTCCGAGCGATTCGCAGTGATCTCAACATGGGAAACTTCGGTAAAAATTTTACCGCCCATCTCCATTTCAACCACTGGGGCCATATAGTTTATTTTAGATATTGGATAGGTCGCGGTCATGGCCGGGTCCCTCCCATAGCATCTGACTTGCCTTTTAGA
>CAZTWC010000449.1:0-2108 GCA_964617105.1 uncultured Myxococcia bacterium | reverse complement strand
GACGCCTTGATAACCCATTAGATCCAGTTTACGAAGCCATGGATATTCCCTATGCATACTACGAAATACTCAAGGGTAAAAAAGTGATTGGATACGTATTTGGGGTAAATCAAAAGGGGAAGTATGGTGGGATGCAATTGATTGTGGCAGCGGATTTGTCAGGGAAAATCAAGAATTTTTACTTTCAGAAACTGTCCAACCCAGAAAGAAACAAATTCATGTCCCCTGATTTTACTAACCAGTTCAAGGGATTGACCCTGGCTGATTTTTATTATCACCAAGGATACCAAAAACTGGGAAAGAAACGGAAAGAAGATAAAGTTGACTCTATCAAACCTCCTGGAGCATCCAAAGTTGCCCTTCACGATTTCAGGGCTACCCTAAGGGGGATAATGAAAAGCCTGATCCTCTTCGATCTATTTTGGCAAAAGGATAAAAACGGTAATATATTTACGAAAATTCAAGCAGTTATAATGAAAAAAGGAGCAAAAAAACCATGACCAAAAACCATTCGACCAACATTGGATTCTATCTGCGCCTGGCTATCTTGTTTTTGCTGGGTTTCACCTTTATCCTCGGGATGGCACTCGGAGGATGTAAAAAGGATGACCCGAAGAAACAAACACCAATCATGCGTTACACTGACTATGGTGCCGGGATCAAGGACACTGTAAATTTGACTTCCATTGCAAATATTGTGCGCAACCCTGGTGAATTTGATAACAAAAATGTTACAGTAAAAGGGATTATAGCCTCCGTGTGCCCCTCGGCTGGCTGCTTTTTCTCCCTTGGAGAGGGTGCATCAAATATTGACATTGATTTAAAACAAAATGGTTTCAATATCCCTCCGGGCAAAAACATCGGCCATATCGCCTTTGCCCATGGCAAAGTTAGTGTCAGCGGTGAATCGGTTATGATCATTGGCAAAAGTGTCCGTATCGTGGAGAAATAGTTGTGGAATTTTTAAAAATCGGTTTGAAAAGTCTATTGAGGAACCGGGCCAGGACAATCCTTACCGCCGGCGGTGTGGCCATTGCCGTGGCCCTGCTCGTTTCCCTGCAGGGTTTTAATGCAGGTTATGAACAAGCCCTGAGTGAAAATGTTAACAGGATCGGGTACCATGTCTTGGTTACGGCCAAGGGATGCCCTTACGAGGCGGCCACTCTCCTGCTCAAGGGCGGATCCGGCCTGCGCTACATCCGCCAGAGTATTGCCGACAGATTGGCCAGGGACAAGAGGGTCAAACAGGTCTCCAGGCAACTCATCCAGCCTTTTTTCAACTTGGAAGAGGGTACCTCCTCTTTTTACATGGGTGTGGAAGATGCCTACAAAGTCACCAATTTCACTTTTAGGGAGGGGGGGTGGTTTTCTGCACCGAATACCAACGAGGCCATCCTCGGTTACGAGGCGGCTGAGTTTGAACAGCGCCACGTTGGTGATGAAATCTTGGTACCTGATCCAAGTATCCCCTTTGAAAAAAGAGTAATCAAGGTAGTCGGAATATTGAACCGGATTGGTAATCAAACTGATGGAACTGTCCTTGTACCCCTGAAGTGGTTGCAGGAAACCTACAAACTGGAAGGCAAAGTAACAGGTGTTGGTATTGTGTTAAATGAATCTGCAGTCATGCGGGTAGACAAATACGAAGCAGACCTTAACGCTGACCCAACCATGGGAGAGGCTCAAGTCATTGGCATGAAGGCGGCCCGGAACGCCATCATCGGTCTGCTAGAAAACGCTCGAGCCCTTACGACTTCTGTATCTCTGGTTGCACTGGTGGTGGCCATCATGGGTATCATCAACACCATCTTAATGTCTGTTATGGAACGAACGCCGCAAATAGGGGTGATGAAAGCGGTGGGAGCCTCCAACCTGGATGTGTTTAGAATTGTTCTTGGTGAAACTCTTCTCCTGTGTCTCATGGGTGGTATTCTGGGGATTGTTCTGGCCTTTGTCGGCAGTGACCTGGTCACCTCCCTGGTCAAAACAATGTTGCCTTTCACCCCAACCGGAAAACTGGTTCACATAGGCTTCGACATGCTCTTGCGGGTAGGCATAGGTGTTGTGATAACCGGCTTTATGGCAGGATTGTTGCCTGCTCTAAAAGC
>CAZTWC010000448.1:972-2143 GCA_964617105.1 uncultured Myxococcia bacterium | reverse complement strand
AATTTATTCTGGTGAGCCGGGAGGAGATGGAAAACATTGCCAAGGAGCAGCGATTCCAGGTCTCGGATCAGTGCGACTCCACCAGTTGCTATGCTGAGATTGGCGGCGCCCTGGGAGCCAAAAAGATGGTAGCCGGCAGTGTAGGTAAAATCGGCAAGACCTTTACCCTGACGTTAAAATTAATAGATATTGCCAAGGTAAAGGATGTGAGGACAGTAAACAAAGACTTCTCTGGCGAAATAGACAAGTTTTTGCCCTATGTTGACCAGGCGGGTGCCGAGTTGATGGGAGTGGTGACTGCCCCCATTGGCGGTGCAGGTGCTCCGTCTATCATGCCTGGAGTCTACAAAGAGGATTTCAGCAAATTGAAACGGGATGTGAGCAAGGGTGTGGGGAGCCTTTATATTAAGACTGTGCCGGCAGGGGCAAAAGTGACTATCAATGGCGTGGAGCAGGATGGAATATCGCCAGTCACTGTGAATGATCTTTATGAAGGTGAATATATTGTTGAGGCTGTAAAAGGTAATTATGCCTTGCGGAAAAAGATTGAGATCAAGGCGATGAAGTATAACAAGTTCACTCTGGAGTTGGAGCACTTGACTGCTAGTTTGAATATCATCAGTGAGCCAGCCGAGGCCAGGGTATATTTGGATGGCGAATATAAGGGCGAGACGCCATTGATAATACCCAAAGTCCATACAGGCACTCACACCATAAAAATAGTAAAAAGATCCTATTTTTCCTTAGAGCAAAAACTCAACATTACTGCCTCTTCTTTTGAACCCAAAAGGTTTAAGTTGCATCAGGCAGCCTACTTAACTGTTACGTCAACTCCTGATCAGGCAAAAGTTATAGTTGGTGAAAGAGAGTTGGGAAAAACTCCGGTGGAACTGATCTTTTTGCCAGGAGAATATGCTGTCAAGGTTGAAAAAGATGATTTTATTTCCCAAGAGAAAAAGGTGGCTTTGAAATTTGGCCAAAAAGAGATTCTCGATTTTACTTTAAACAATATTTATACTAGATTTAATTTATTAATCTTAAAAATTTTTGATCAGATGGAGTAGGTGGGTATTCTGATCTATACGATTTTTCTATTCCATGCTTTTCTCCATTTTTCCAGTATGTAGAATCAAGATACCAACCGCCCTCAAAAACTTCAAGTCCATCTAAT
>CAZTWC010000448.1:0-962 GCA_964617105.1 uncultured Myxococcia bacterium | reverse complement strand
ATAAATGGTAAAAAAATGAAATACCAAACTCCCCTGTCGGTGGGCCTTAAAGAAGGCGAACATAATTTAAAAATATTACTCAATGAATTTCATCCTATTGAAGAAACAGTCAAGGTTGTTTTGGGTAATGCTTCCACCTATAAATACGATTTTAAGTCAAAGTATGGTCAGGTAATAATCAACAAAGTGAGACCTAAGCAGGCCCAAATCTATTTAGAGGATAAATTACTGAAAAGAGAGAAAGAGTGTAAATCAGTTTCTGATTATCATGGCACAAGCAAAGAGTGCCAACTGAAATATAAGCCACTAAAACTGTTAGCAGGGAAAAAATATCAGTTCAAAGCCTCCAGCAGAGGTTATCTGACTCAGAAATTTAGTCTGGAGATAAAACCAGGCCAGACAGAGTATCTCAAAGTCAATTTAAAGGAGTCACCTCTGTTGAGTAGGTATAGAGAAGATAAATTATTTCACCACGGCTGGGGGGCTGTTTTTAGTGTTGCCACCGCCGCCCTGGCCGGTGGAGGCGGATATCTTTTTTATCTCTCTGGCCAGAAAAAAAATGAGGCAGATGAACAAGACAAGTTATTTCAGGCCGCCTCTACCAACGCGGAAGGGATTGAGTATCGTAATGAGAGAGATTCTTTAGCAGATAGTGCCTCCAAATACCGAATCTATTCCATTACCAGTTTTGGTTTGGCTGGTGCGACACTGGCAGGTGCTATTTACTATTTTGCCACTACCCCGGCTAACCCTTTTGGTCAATTAGCGAAGCACAAGAATATTCCGGATTGGCCAGACAACGACAATGATAAAAAATTTAACCTGGTGCTGGCACCAGGCGGTTTTTCCTGGAAGATGGAGTTCTAAGAAATTATTTGCTTAGGAGTTTAATTTAGAATGAATTCTAACTCAAGTTTCGCAAACATAAATTCGCGAAACATATTAGCCACTTAAAGGTTGGT
>CAZTWC010000447.1:0-2151 GCA_964617105.1 uncultured Myxococcia bacterium | reverse complement strand
ATGCTTTTAGGCAGGTTGGAGATCTACACCATCCTGGTGTTGCTGGTACCAGAGTTTTGGCGGCGGTAGATCGCATAACTCATATCAACCACCCATTTGGCTTCCTTAACATCATGAACCCGCAAAATATTGGCCCCGTTTTGTACCGCTACTGCCAGGGTTGCGGCTGTTCCCATAAGACGGGCAGAAGAGGCCGGGTCCCGGCAGCCTAAGGTCTGACCGATAAAACTCTTCCTGGAAGTACCTAGCAAAATCGGCAGTCCCAAAGAGTTGAACTCCTCCAGACGACGGATAATTTCCAGATTGTGATCTACGGTTTTGCCAAAACCTATACCTGGGTCGATAATTAGAGAATTAAAAGCCACTCCCTGTTGAAGGGCGTATTCTATACGCTCCATAAAATATCGGTAAATATCTTGAATCAAGTGTGAGTAATGAATTTTATTTTGCATGGTGGCTGGATTTTCCAGGCTGTGCATCAGGCAGAGAGGCACTTTTTTTTCAGCCGCCTTTTTGGCCATAGAACTATCGAATCTCAAGGCGCTAATATCATTAATCATATCGGCGCCAGCTTCAATTGCCCTACCCGCAACCTTAGATTTGTATGTATCAATGGAAATAGGGATATCAGATTGCTTTCGTAAGGCATCTATAACCGGAATAACTCTTTTCAACTCCTCATCTTCTGATACCGATTTGGCTCCGGGCCTGGTTGATTCTCCACCCACATCGATAATATCGGCTCCCTCTGCCGCCATCTTTAAAGCATATTCTACCGCTTTGTCAACGAACAGGTAGTTGCCCCCATCAGAAAAAGAGTCGGGGGTCACATTGAGAATTCCCATGATCAGCGGCGACCCATGAGGTAAAAGCTGTCGAATGCCAATTTTTCTGGGCTCAAAGGGATGGTTAGTTATCTCCAATTGCTGTTCCAGTTCCCGAGCCAACTCCTTTAGATGAAAGTATTGGGCCGGCAGTCTCTGGCAGAGGTCTTTAAAGTGCCTTTCAGTTCCGGCCAACAGCAGGTGGGCTTTTTCATACTGGCAGGTTATGGTATCACGATGGACACAGGCTTCTCCTCCCAATGAGAGCATCTGTTGCTTGAGGATGTTGGCTACATGCGGTGGAACATCCCATACCCGAAAGAGCAAACTGTGACATTTTTCGGCCAGATAGGGTACTACTTTTTGATCAACACCACAATCCGCGATATCCCCTGCCAGATCTTCCGCCCGGAGCGGAGATAGTCTGCGAATCTGATAGGTGGTCATTTTTTCTTAAATTTCCTGGTCTGGGCCGACGTCATCAGGAAACTCCTTTGTTTCCACCTGGTCGAGAGTACTCTTTTTAAACAGGGCCTCTATTTGAACGCCATTCAGAGTTTCCCGCTCCAGCAGTTGATCACCCAGATTTTTAAGCAGGTGAAGATTGTCCAGCAGTAAGGCTTTGGTTTCCCGATATGCAGTGTCAATCATATCTTTAATCTCTATATCGATATCCATAGCGGTTTTTTCGCTGTATTCTCTAATCTGTCCGTAATCCCGCCCTAAAAATACCTGCTCATCTTTCTTGCCAAAGCGCAAAGGACCAAGTTTATTGCTCATACCCCATTCACAAACCATTTTTCTTGCCAGTCCAGTGGCTCGCTCCAGGTCGTTGCCCGCACCCGAGGTTTTCTGATTGAAAATGATCTCTTCGGCTACCCGTCCACCCATTAATATTTGGATATTTTTCAGGCACATCTCTTTGGAAACCGTGTATTTGTCCTCGGTGGGAAGTTGTTGAGTAAGTCCCAGAGCCATTCCCCGGGGAATGATGGTGACTTTGTGGATAGGATCGGTGCCTGGCAAAAGTTTGGCTACCAAAGTATGGCCGGCCTCGTGGTAGGCCGTAGTTTTTTTCTCCTCATCAGAGATAATCATGCTTTTCCGTTCTGATCCCATCAACACCTTATCTTTGGCTAATTCAAAGTCATCATTTTCGATCTTATCTTTACCAAATCTAGCCGCCAGCAGAGCCGCCTCATTCACCAGGTTTTCCAGGTCAGCGCCGGTGAAGCCTGGAGTGCCCCTGGCAATTATGGATAAATCAACATTTTCTTCCAAAGGACTTTTCCGGGTATGCACTTTCAATATCCCCTGCCGGCCTTTT
>CAZTWC010000446.1:0-2174 GCA_964617105.1 uncultured Myxococcia bacterium | reverse complement strand
AAACCGGTTTGTAATATAAAGGACAGGCGCAAGGTTTTTGATCTGATATACAGATTTCGCAACAGTCACCCTCAGGGATTTCATGAACCTGACCTGGTTCGCATCTAACCGGAAGGCAATTAACCCGGGTGCAGTCGGGCTTGCATTTACCATGATAACTGACTTTAATTCCCTGGCATTTAGCCTCACACTCATTGCTGTATGTCCGGCCGTCTACACCGCATACCGGATCCCAGGTTCTGGGGCAATTACAGGCTTGGTCTGCCAGGCAGACAGGACAACATTTCCCTGCGGGAATAACAGATTTTTGGCCTGCTGGGCATTGTATTTCTTTGCACACCACATTTTTGCAACTATCCTGGCCGCACTTGCCTTTATAAGCCACTTGAACACCCTTGCATTTGGCCTGGCACTCATTTTCGTAACTCTGGTTGTCAACGCCACAAACCGGGGCATAAATCATCGGGCAGATACAATTCTCAGTTGAGGGGATACATTTACGGCAGCAGCCATTATCTTCCATCACCTCTTTCTCTTCCGGTTTGCACTCCGTGACTGGACATTTTACCTGGCTGCAATCGGGCTTACAGGGACCAGGAGCTGCCACCTTAATGTGTTTGCATTCTGCCTCACATTTGTTGGGGTAGGTGTTGCCGTCCACACCACAGACTGGTTCCCACAGTTTGGGACATACGCAAGACCTGGGCACGCAAACCGGACAGCATTCACCGTCAGCCAACATGGAAGCCATGCCGGTTGGGCATTGGAGGGGTGGGCAGGTCTGGTCGCTACATCTATCATTCTCTTTGCATTTTCCAGGATAGCCAGTTTCAACTTCGGCGCATTTCGCCAGGCATTCATTGCCATAAGTTTGTCCGTCTTTACCGCATACCGGCCGGTATTCTTTGGTGCACACACAGTTTGGATTATAATACTGGCAGTGGCCTTTTTGGCATTGTTCATTTTGGCGGCAATCTTTATCATCTGCACACTCTACAGTTTTACATTCACCTTCGTGAGATATTTTTACCTCATAGCAGCCGGCAATGCACTTATTAGGATAGGTTTTATTATCATCTCCGCAGATTGGAGCAGAGATATCTGGGCAAATACAATTCTCCTGGCACTCTTTATCATCGGGTTTACATTCCACCTTTTCTTCACACTGGCAGAGCCGGCAGCCCATATCATCACTTTTAAAGCCATACAGGCAAATTTTATTACAGGAGAACTTGGGGCAATAGGGCTTTGGCCTCCGGCATTTGCCGCTGCAGTTTAAAAGCAGTTTAAATTTCCAGGATTTTTTTAATTTAAGCGGTTGTTTGGCATTATCAGTGGAGTCTTCTTTTTCTACTTCTTTTTCCAGGGCCGTTAACATAACCATGTAATTGCCTGGAGTGTTAATCGGAAAATCTTCCACTCGAACCGAGTCAGAATCTTTTTTAGGGTCAGCCATTTTGGCCGCAATAGGAGTGCCCCAGGCGCCGATATCGTTTTGGGGACCATAGATGACCAGGGCAGGAAGCAAATTGGAGTTTTCTTCCAGTTTAGTGAGAATAAAGTCTAAATAGGTTTCATCCTCGCTGTCAAATTGAAAGGCCAGATACTCTTCGCCCTGGGGAAATTCACCCGTTATCTCCTCTCCAAAGCCCAGGTCGCCCAGGTTTTTAAACCGTGAGTCATAGTCAACATCAGAGGTCAGGTTGGGCGGATTAAAGGATGCGGCTTCAGCACCGGTGCTGTCATAGTCTTTACCGTCAGTTTCTTGCCCAGAAGTTGTATCACCATCACCACTTTTTTTTCCCACATTAGTGCCGCAGTTGTATAGCATCAAAGATACCAACATACACATTAAAAGTAATAATAGATTCTTGCTGAGTTTCATTTTTAACCTCCAAAAAGTTATAGCATTTAGATAAAATTATCTTTGGCAAATAAGTTAGTTGCAATAACTGTGCCATTAAACGTTATTTGTCAGTGTCCAGGTATCACATTGGGCCGGGAGTCAGGCACTGGGGCTTAAATGTCATTTGAAAAATATTCTAAAGGAGTGAAGAGATTGTGGAGCCTGGTTACAACTGTATATTAGAGTTTACACTTAATGTAACTTTGAGTTGTCACTTATTATAATTGCGGATTATCTCTCGGAAGTATTTGATGGCATAAGGGCTGTA
>CAZTWC010000445.1:0-2199 GCA_964617105.1 uncultured Myxococcia bacterium | reverse complement strand
ATTAGGGTATCCACCAAAATATTAAAATATCCTTTAATGGTTTTTGAGTGTATTCCAACCTCTCTGGCCAAATTATTAAAATTTAAAAGCCTACCATTTTCAAAAGCAGATAATTCTAAAAATTTTGCAAAGGCTGGAATGTTCCGGGTTATTGCCTCCTGCATAATCTCCTCTTTCAAATAGGTTTCTACGTAACTCTTTAAAAGTCTTTTTTTATCTTGTTCTTTATTTTGAAGAATTATATTGGGAATTGAGCCAAAACATAGAACTTCATTTAGATTGAAACCTTCTCCTAACTCTTCACCGGACAATGGGTGCAAAAATAACGTAATTGCACGCCCTCCCAGCAAATTGACTCCTGTTTTCCTTAGTTTTCTGGCACTTGAGCCGGTCAAAACAAATTGGAATTCACTATTTTCCATAAGATAATGAACTTCATTTAACATTTCAGGTAAGCGCTGTATTTCATCAATAACGATTAAAGATTTTTTCCCTTTTAGAATCTCCGCCTCTTTTGCCAGCAAGGATGGATTCTTACAATATCGCCAATATTCTTCTTGCCGCAAAAGATTGATAAAGATATTGGGAGTTAGAGTATATTTAATTAGAAATGTTTTTCCTACTTGTCTAGGGCCAAATAAAAAAAACGATTGCTTAAATTTTTGCAGGTTTAAAGTTCTTGGTATCATATTACTGCTCCAGAGAAAAATTGTGCGCTTTAGTATATTATACCCGTATTTTTTGGAATGTAAATGCGTTTTTTACGGCATTTTAGGGCAGGACTCCTCCTAGTCCACCAAAGCTTCAGCCGGATCCAGATTGGCGGCCCGGCGGGAAGGAAAGTAGGCTCCCAGGGCGGTAAAAAAGATTGATAGACTCAGGGCGGCCAAGATATGGACCGGTTTGACCTGGAAAAGGTTATCTGCCTCAAAGGGGAGGAAATCGAGCAGAAAAGGGGCCGCCTGTTCAGTGACAGTCATCATCAGCAGAGATAAAATAATACCGGCCAGGGCCGCTAAAGTGCCCACCGTCAAAGCCTGGGTCATAATATAGATTTTCACTTGATTGCGGCTGGCTCCCAGCGCCCGCATCACCGCAAACTCTTTGCGCCGCTCTTTTACCAGCAGATAAAATATTAATGTAATAGATATCACTGCCAAAGCCATAATAACCACCCCTACCAGGCTCAGCAATCCAGTTATCACCGTTACTGCCACCGCAGCATTGGCAGCCATAGACTTGCTCTTCTGAAGGATACTGAAACCCATTTTTTCAATGGCAACCATCACCTGCTGAAGCCTGGAGGAAGAGTTGCTGATTACAATAATGGAACTGTAAGAATCGCCCGGTTTGCCAAAGTGTTGGTTTAATTTGCGAACACACTCCAGGGGCATAGTTACCCCCATGGGCACGGCAAAGGGGGAAAAGCCCAGAATCTTCACCTTTCTATTCAAAGGAGCGCCGCGAGTTTTGGCTAAATGGGAGCGGCCCACCTGGAGTTCGAAACTAAAGCCGCTTACCGCTTGTTCGGTTAATCCCGGCAACTTGTTGGCCTGGGCAAAATTCTGGTTGTACATCTCTAAGAGTTGCGGAGAAACCACCACTGGCAGATAGGAACCCTGGCAGTCAAACCCCGTTTGACCGGAAATATGCTCTGCCACCAGGGCACCTGGCACACCAGTAGCCACCAGATCGGTGCGCATTCTATGGCCGAAAACATTGCCCCGAGCCAACAGGGGCACATCCAGATTCAATATTGGATGGGCGGCATCCACTCCATCAACAGCGGTTATCCGGGCTACTGCCTCATCATCCAGGGCAACTCCGCCCAGCAACGACGGTTGTTTGAGGTTGAGAATACCCAATTTCACTGATCCCGGCATCACCCGGATGGCGCCGCGAGGCAATTTGATAGCTTTGTCCAGCAGGCTCTCGGTTACTCTGGCACCCAAGGCTAAAAAATAGATAAAGCAGGCTATACCCACTGCGACACCCAGGGAAGAGAGAGCCAATATTTTTATATTACGGGGCAAATCTTTAAAACTGAGGTAGATTATTTTCCTTTTGCTGCTATAAACACCGCAATTCATGGACTGTCACCTGCTTCTATTATTTGGCCGTCCTGCAAACGTAAAACCCGATCCGCCCGGTCGGCAATCCACTTTTCATGAGTAACCAGCAAAATTGTCAACCGGCTTT
>CAZTWC010000444.1:0-2207 GCA_964617105.1 uncultured Myxococcia bacterium | reverse complement strand
GGCAATTTCACTTTTAATCTGTACCAGCCGTACCCCTGGCCGGTTTTTACTTTTTGGTTCCAATAACCAGGGGTTTTAATCAAATCCCAGTTAGAATCGTTGTAATCAGGATAGGCAAACTCAGATTTATCCTCCAGCCACTTGAACTTCCACTCCCCTTTTAACTCCAGGGGGCCATCTTGCTCAAAATTGTACTGAGAGAGGTCTAGCGCCCCATTTTTTGCAATTGGTGGTGCTCCGGAATCTTTTGGGCCCTGGCAGGCAGAAAAAAATATTAAAGACAGAAAAGAGATCCATATAATAATGTGAATCCGTGGCATTATTTTCTCCTTTATTGTTGGTATCATATTTACCGCTGCATTATTTGCATATTTAGTAAATTTTTTTATTGCATTTTTTGCAATTAAAGTCAATAATATATAGTCTTTTAAATTAGGGAAATAGTTTTGCCAATCAATCGGTCATTGGCAACAACATTTAAGAAGTGCTCAACAGACTTTTAGGTATTTAAATATTGTATCTGTATTATTAACATTTTCTGGAGGTAAAAATGAGTAAAAACACCAAAATCGCGCTCGGGGTGGTAGTAGTAATTTTCCTGGGATTGATGATCTTTCTGACCATGCCGGGAGAAGAAGAGGAGCAGTTTAAAGTAGAAATCTTTCAGGAGAGGTACCAGGTGATGCCAGGAAGCAACAATCCCCTGGAGGTCAAAGCCATCTCCAGTGCGGCCCAGCCGGGAAAATACACCTATAAGTGGAAGGCTGACAGCGGGATTATTAAAGGCACTGGCAAAAAAATCGTGTGGCAGGCCCCAGATACCACGGGCAAATACAAAATCAAGGTGATAGTCACCAACCAGGAGGGGAACAGCAGTGATGATTACACTGAGATTATGGTTACAAAAAAAATAGATCCTTCCAAAGGAGGTACTGGTCCAGGTGAAATTGATGTAACTAAAATGCAGCAGTTGATCATGGCGGGAAAACCCCTTCCCCAAGAAATGGCGGCCAAACTGCCGCCCCAAACAGTGAAACTAAACGATGTAAAGGTGTGGAAGCCCTCTATCTGCCTCAACGATTCCACCATCATCGAGATGGATGCCACTGATGAGAAGGGACAAAAACTAGAGTACGCCTGGAGTTGGACCAATCCCCACGATGGGCAGCGCTACTACAACTCGGGCCGGGTGGCGGAGTTTGGCGGAGTTAAAAAACCGGGAAAATACACCGTGGTAGCCTGGGTTTACTCAGAAACCGGGGTACCCATTACCCGCCGTTTTCAGGTGGAGGTCAGAGGTGACTGCGATGCCATGAAACAGAAAAAAGAGAAACTGGCAGCAGGTTTTCAGTTTCACCACGATGTGATGACCATGAAACCCAAGTATATGTTTTTAGCCGAGCCCTCCCGGGTCAAAGGGGTGACTATCACCCAATGCCATTGGAATTTTGGCGATGGCCAGACCAAAATCACCCAGGATCTGCACGTGGAGCACACCTACAAGTTTGAAGATCAGGATGCTTTGGAAAAAGAGTTGCAAGATGACAATGTCCGGCGGGTGGTCACTCTGACAGTTACCGGCTCTAACGGCCAAACTGCCAAAACCTCCCACGCCCTGTGGATCCAGACTGATCACAAGTGTTCCCAGGTGGCCCGGGTATATGTGAAAGACAAAAGAGAAAAGTGTGATGAGAACGGTTGTGAAATCGAGTTTAATCTGCAAAACACCTGCGCCAAAAAAGCCATGGTCAGGTTTTTGGAGATCTCCCACTACAACAAAGAGGGTTTACACAAGGCCTTTTCCAAGGATAAAAATGCCCCCAAAGGTGAGGCGTTCTACAAGGCGGGTCAGAATCCCAAAGATTTCAAGTATTTCGCTGGATCAGTCACCCTGGATGACACTGAGATAGAGCCAGGACAAAAAGTATCCGGTCATATCTCATTAGACAAAAACTCTCTAAAAGAGGGCACCGACATGGTGCTGTTCCGTTTTCAGAGCGGCGATGAAAAAACCGGGACAAAATCTGATGATCCCAATGCGAAGTGGTACGATCACGCTGATGTACCCATCTATATTACCGACAAAATGAAGCCACCGGCATATGGCACCTATACTCCCAAATTTGGCGAGACCCCGGCCATGCATCCAGATGGTGAATTTGGCAAGTAAGAAACCAACAGGCTGCCGCCCAGGCAGGTACTCAAAT
>CAZTWC010000443.1:0-2242 GCA_964617105.1 uncultured Myxococcia bacterium | reverse complement strand
CCTTGCTGCCTTCAGGATAGGCAATAGTGACATCAATAATTGAATGGAGCCGCTCTTTCATGGCTCCTAGCACAAAAGCGATACCGCCCGCTTTGGGGAGCAGCAGGTGGCGGTAGGGTGATTTTTGTTTTTTATGCTTTTTTTGTCTAAAGCGGGTACCCTCCACAAAGTTCATTATGGCTACCGGGTTATGATGTAACCGGCGGCAGGCTTTTTTGGTTATTTCCAGGTCTTTGCCCTTCAAATTGGGGTGCTTGGCTAAAAAATTTTTGGAATAACGGGTCATATAAGGATAATCCAAAAGCCACCAGGCGATATTAAGAACTGGGATCCAGCGCAACTCTTTTTTTAAAAAAAAGCACAGATAGGGTATCCGGGTGTTAAGGGTATATTGAAGCATCAAAATATCCACCCAGGACTGATGATTGCAGATTACCAAATACCAGCGATTTATGCTCAGCCCCTCTGGTATCACTAATTCCAGGTTGATTTTTAACAACAAATCGATATTTAACTTGTTGGTAGAGGCCCAAAGTGCACATAGTTTTTGTAAAACCATATTGCACTTACCTCTCATATTTCCAAGGGGCAAACATTTTTTTATTGCCCCAACAAAGAGGATAGGGATAAACCAAAAAATCGTGTTTATACACCCTAAACCTAAGGTAAGTAACCCCCGGCCCAAAGGAACTATTCGGTTTTTCATTCTACAACCTCAATTTTATAATCGATCTCAAAATTGAAAAGAACACTTCTTTTTTAGAATAAAAAACAGAAAAAGTCCAGTCTGGAGTAGGGTTTTGGATAGGTACAGTACAGTTTCCGGACGGACATTACTCAGGTTTTATAAAAGTTACGCTCACTTTAGCGGCGCCAGAGGATAGACTGTGCAAGGGAGTGGTAAAACCCGCCACCTTATTTTTAATCTTGTTGGCGATGTTGGAAATGATGTTAATATTCAAGGGACTTCCCTCTAAAGCCTTTAAGGCGATCAGGGTCTCTTCCTTGTTCAGTTTGCCTTTTAAAATAGCGTATATAATCCGGGCGGAATAGAGGATCAAGGGATAATAACCGTAAGATGTCAATAAGTTGGGGGCATCTCTAAAGGATGTAATCTCTGCCAATTGCCGGCCGAATTCCATTCTCAACAGTTCGGCGCTCAGTTTCTTTTCCCAGGTCCAGAGGAGGTTGTCCACTCTTTTTATACTGGTTTCTCCCTGTTCCGAGAGATGGGTCAAAATGGCATATTCACCTATGTTGTGTAGCAGAGCCACTGTCCGGGCAAACTCTGGCTTCACCCGGGCATCTTTAATCTCCCGGGCCAATAGAACTGAAGACTCCGCTATGGTCAGAGTTGAAAAAAAGTAACGGTTGATATATTGAAACATCTCCGGTTTGATCTGGTCAATTTTCTCCACCTCATCAAAGCAGGTTAAATAAATTTTTAAATGCTTCAGGCTCAACTTTTGCAAAAAATAATTCAGGCTCTCTCCCCGTGCCAGGGTATTTTTGTAAATCTCAGGAGAAAACTTGCACAGATAATAAAAAACCACTGGATTCTGCTTTACAATGGCGCTCAATCGCTGGAGCGTAAGGGGGTTCTTAAAGCACCTCAGGGTAGTTTCTAAAAATTCGGTAAATATCTTGGGGTTCGACCAGCGGTACAGGGCGTTTTTCTTCTCCTGATCATTATCAAATTTCAGCAGGTTTGCCAGGGGAACTTCCTGATTTTTAGCAGTTATCTTTTTCTCCTTGTCCACCTCCCTTTCCAGGCTTTTGATCAACTGTTCGGTATACAGTTGCAACTGGGATAATTTCTGGTCGTGCCCTTTGACCATGGAGGTGATTACCCCATATTTTTTAGCCATAATAGTATTTAGATTGGTCAAAATGTCGGGCAAAATTTTTACATCAATGTTCACCTCTTTTACTATTGCCAATCCTTTTTTGGGAAATTGCCTATATTTTTTCTCCAGGGTAAAACCCACGCCACTTAACACTAGATCTGCCAGCGCCACTGCCCGCACATATTTTGAATCACTTTTTTCAGGCCAGGGGTGAAAATTAACGGTATCCAACAACTCCTGGGGAGCAGAAATGCTCTTGAGAAAACCAGCGCCAAAATCGGCATGAAAAGGGTAAACAATAGCAGCCAAAGTCTCCCGGTTGCCGGCTATTTTTTCTATCTAAGGGTGTTGAAAAGAATAGTGTTTTCATGTGAAAAATCAATTGCTTAAATAAG
>CAZTWC010000442.1:0-2277 GCA_964617105.1 uncultured Myxococcia bacterium | reverse complement strand
TGTTAATGTGTAAGTATCACCGATTTTACCAACACTGCCAGCAACCATCTTCTTGGCCCCCAACGCCCCACCAATTTCAGCATAACAACTGGTGGAATCGCACTTATCCGACACCTGAAAACGTTGCTCTTTGGCAATGTTCTCCATCTCCTCCCTGCTGACAAGGATATACTTTTTGGTCTTACTTATCGCCGCCCGCACCCGCTCAGTCAAAATCAGCGCATTGTTCTGGCTAACACCAATTGGCTTTAAGTCCATCACCACCAGGGTCTCTTTTTTGGCATGAGAAACGCTAATAGTGATTAAAATGAATGCTAAAGATATTAGCAAGGTAGTTTTGATTTTCATAATAGACTTCCTTTTATGGTAACCATTCATTATTATTTAATATAATAGTTTTATTAGACTTTTTGGGCAATATTAATCCCTAAACCCTTTTATCTCTTTCGGATCAACCGACCTCCCTGGCAGCAATTTGTTCACTTCCTGAATCAAAGTGCTCAATTGCATACCTTGGAAATTCACGGTTTTCTCTATTGTTTCTATCTTTCGCCATATTTCAGCGTGTTCGGCGAGTAACTGGCGCATTTTGACAAATGTCCGCATTATGGCGATATTGACTTGAATGGCTCTTTCGCTTCTTAAAACTGATGAAAGCATGGCAACTCCAAGTTCTGAAAAGACATATGGTGGTAGTCTGCGACCACCACGCCCCTTTGAGGTCACAATTTGTGACTTCAAATATTTGAATTCTTCTGTAGAAAGTTGAAACATAAAATCATTTGGGAAACGGTTGATATTTCGTTTTACAGCCTGCACTAATACTTTGGTTTCCACTTCATACATCGCTGCCAGATCACTGTCCAGCATCACCTTCTGACCTCGAATTAGTTGATTTTATTTTCAATTATTTCCTGGGGAACAATTTCTAGTGATTGATTTTGATCTTTTTCCATTGGAACCTAAATAAACTTTCAGAAGGTTGATTGGGGAAAACCAACCCCGTCCACAAAAAACGATCATTTTCACTGGACGGATATGTACGAAAAATGGTATTTAAATTGGACGGTATCCGTCCAAATAAATTCATAATTGGATTTTTTCTGTAAATTGGAGTAAAAACGATGTCAAATTACGCCTATCTCAGAGGGGTGAAAAAAACCACATAACGACACTATCAAAGATAAAAACAGTGGTCAATTATTTTTGTGACAAATAAGGAAAATAATAATAATTATCAGAACATCTAATCAGGCAGTAACTTTGTTGATCATGAATTATTAAACTTGTGATAGAGACTCCCATTTAAAGCCCATCATATTTCTTGTCACTCTCTTGTTGACATAGACTTAACGGCTAATATTACAGCAAAAAACACCATGATGTGTTGGTTCGACACCCCTGTCCGCTAAATCTCATTGACGTAAAAATCTATAATTGATACCTTGTAAAAAACACCCTGGTCTGCCTGCTGTGAATTCTCCCCCAGCAGATAAAGACAAGAGGGTAAAATGCATCCAAACTAACTTGGCAACGAACACTGGACACCATGAACCTGACAGAACTCAAATCTCTCCTAAAAGCCGGTGAATGGAATGATGTGGAGTTTAAATCGGCTAAAGCGGCTGTTCCTAAATCTGCCTTTGAGACGGTGTCTGCTTTTGCCAATACCCATGGCGGCTGGATCATCTTTGGTATTTCTCAGCAAGGTGAAGAGTTTAAAGTCAATGGTGTTGAGCGGCCTGACAAAGTCCAAAACGATTTTCTCTCTGTCCTTCATGCTGACAAAAAAATAAACCACGATGTGCAGATCGAAGAACAAAGGGTAATTACCGACAATAGTACTATACTTGCCTTTTACATTTCCGAAAATTCCCGCTCTCGTAAACCTGTTTATCTTGATGGAGATATTAGACGCACCTTTATCAGAAAAGGTGGCGGCGACTACAAAGCCCAAATGCAGGATATTGAAAGGATGTTAAGGGATGCTACTACTGACAGGTGGGACAGTCAGCCCTTTGAGAGAGTGCAATTGAGGAGGCTTTTGACTCTGGCAGCCTGAAATGGTATAGGAACCGATTTCACACCTTAAATGCAGGTTTTGATCCAGACCAGCCTCATAAAGATTTTCTATATGATTGGGGCCTGTTAATTAAAGATGGCAACTCCTTTTTGCCCACCAGGGCGGCTATTATGCTGTTTGGCTCTTTACGGGGGCAAACAACTGCTTGACATAATCTATACATATATGATACTATCTATTCATATGAGTAGATA
>CAZTWC010000441.1:0-2289 GCA_964617105.1 uncultured Myxococcia bacterium | reverse complement strand
GTGCCGGGATTTAGCTGAAATTTTATCAATACTATCAACGGTTTTAAAAGAACCGCTCTGATCCAAAAAGGTGAACAAAAGATCTTTGGAGTCACGAGTAATAGTTATAGGGGTAAAATCTGCCCTGGCTAACCCGTTGTCACCGTCTCCACTGTGGGCTGAATCATTCGCCGAGGAATGGTTAGTTTTCCGGTTATCTTCCTTGCACCCCTGAATAAAAAACAGGCTCAACAAAATAGCGATTAAGGATACCAATAAGTGGAAAAAATAGATATTTCTCATGGAACCGGGGTTGGACAGAAAAGGTGATATCAATTTTCTGGGAATATATCCACCTTCAGATTTCGATCTATGATAATAATTGAATTTTGCGGTACTTCAATCCATTGGGAGAGACTGGAACTAACGTCAGAAGCCAGAAGCACTGCCCTGAAAGCCTTATGGGCCATGGCCAAAGTACTGGGTTTCTGTTCAGCCGTGGCATCAACGTTACATATATCACACCGTTCTATCCCCTCCACAAAAGAATAAAAAAGAGCGCCTCCATGCCTTGAAGCTGCTATCATTCTTCCATTACAAACCGTAAGATTAAGAATCGATTTGTCATTTTTACCTGTAATTTCATGGATATACTCAATAGTATCATTGAGGATATTAGCTACCAGAGATGGGTCTGGGCTGTGATCTTCCATATTAATTTGTTTGAATATCCGGGCTAAAAAAGTATGGAAAATTAACTCACTGTCGGTATTTCCTTTGATATTTCTCTGCAAATGTTCCGGCAGGCTATTGAAAATCAGTTTATGGTAATCGGAAAAGTTCTGAATGGTGCCGGTATGGGAAAACAGCCAATGCCTGAATTTAAAAGGTTGGGTATTCTCATCTTGGAAATGACCCACTGTTCCAGACAAGATACGCCCCATAAGGCACTCTGATTTAATATCAGAGGTACTGTTGTTGAAGCAAGTCAAAGGATCTCCGCTAGGTTTTTTCCTCAAAAATACGGTATGATCCTGATAGTAGCCCACGCCAAAACTGTCATAATGATCCACTGGCGGCTGGTTAATCAGATCGTCCATAATTTTCAGGCAACAAGGCAAAAATTGAGAATTATTACATCTCACAGCAAAACAGCGAGCCATAAAACCTCCTGTGGAGAATCATTTAGGTAGTTCTTCGGGCAGGCTAAACCAACACCCTGATGAACGAAAAACTATGTTATTCCTTCTGTTATTATATTTCAAGCTGAAGTTATAAAAAAAACGGCTGCCCTGGTCTCTGAGATTAGTTTTCTGAATACACTATTTTATTCTTGCTAATTAGCAGGTATTCCGGTTATATTTTTAATATTACTATTTATACGGCTTAGAAAGGAAGACAAACTTGCAACCAGAGATCTCCCCAATCCAACTTGCGCTAAAGGTTAAAAATCGGTTTTTTATTTACTGGCTAAATATTCTATTATTCTGCCTGGCGGCGGGTTGTAGTATCAAAACTATCGCCGTAAGAACCACCGGAGAAATTCTCAAAGATGGCATGGGGGCTTTTTACGAAGAAGATGATCTACCTTTGGCAGAACATGCCCTGGCCTCCAACCTGAAACTGATAGATGCACTTATAAAGGGAGACCCGGACAACTCCGACCTGCTGTTATTGGCGTCACAGGCCTATGGCGGCTATGCCCTGGGTTTTCTGGAAACCAAAGCTGAAACCGCCAAACTGGAGGATCGGCTGGAAGATGCGGAAAAAATTAACCAGCGGGCGGCTAAATTTTATCTGCGCGCCAAAAATTACGCTCTGCGCTGTTTTGACAACTCCAATCCCTTTGTAGATCTGCTCAAATCAGGCCGGGTTGAGGATATGAAAAATTATTTAAATCTATTTACTGATGAAAGCGTACCATATCTCTTTTGGCTTGCCTATAATTGGGCCAACTGGATCAATCTAAACCTCACTTCACCCCAGGCAATCTCCCAATTACCAAAGGTGGTAGCCATCATGGAAAAAGTGCTGGAGATGGACGAAAACTATTACTACGGCGGTCCCCACCTGTTCTTTGGGATTTATCAAGCCCGGCCAAAATATCTTGGCGGCGTTCCCAAAAAGGCAAAAGAACATTTTGAAAAAGCCCTTGAGATTACTAAAGGTAAAATGCTGCTGGCCAAGGTCTATTACGCTAAATTTTATGGAGTTCAACATCAGCAGCAGGAGTTGTTTGTCACGTTGCTAAAAGATGTCGAGGCTGCTCCGGATGATATTTTTCCAGAACAAAATCTCACCAATCAAATC
>CAZTWC010000440.1:0-2299 GCA_964617105.1 uncultured Myxococcia bacterium | reverse complement strand
AATTGGTATTGGGGTTCGGGAAAATAGATCCAATGAAAAGGTCCCGGCCCCTGGGTAGGCGGCTTGCCCTCCCGGACGCCTAAATTTATATAGAAAACTTTGGACCATTGCAACCGCTTAAAATATTTTATCAGATTTTTAGGCCAGGGGAGTAGATGGGCCAGAACCGGGAGTGGCAGGGTGCTGATTAGTTTTTGGTATTTATAATTTCCTTTAGACGTATAAACCTGCTTGGCGGCAGGATCAATGTGTTTTATCTCAACCCCGCATTTAACTTGCCCCGGGTCAAGTTGGGTCTGCAGCGATTCAACCAGGGTTCCGCAGCCGCCTTTAACCGGGTACCGGAAGGTGGCATTGTACCCGATTTTATCCTCTTGAATACCAAAAGCCCCGGCCAACACCTGGCGAATGGTGGGTATTGGAACATATTTCCGGCACCAGGAGGGATCAAGTTGTTCTGGGTCCCTGGTCCACAACTTACGGTTATAGGGGAGCATAAAATTTTTGGCAAACCCCTCACCCAAATGGATATTGATCCAATGGGCAAAGTTAGCCGCCTTTTTGTCCGGTTTTATGCTCCGGTCAAATTCAGCCTTGATAAAGCCTTCCAGGCATTCCACAATAGTGGCGGGTGGTAAACCGTGAGTATTAATTTGGTATGGATAATCGGTATAAATCCCCTGGGTTCTGACCATGGCCCGGCGCCTAATAACCGCCAGACCTGGCAGCAGTTGTTCCAGCAACTTCTGGGTGTAAGGGTTTTTCAAATGGAGCCAGTGACCGGTAATATCAAAGGTAAAACCCTCACGTTGATAACTGCGGCACAGTCCTCCCGCCTGCTCGGCTTTTTCCAGCAACTGGCAGGGCAGGTTAAATTTTTTTAAATGATAGGCGCAACTCAGTCCGGAAACACCAGCGCCCAGGATAATATTCATGGATATGTTCTCACCACCCTGAAGCCCTGGAAATATTTACGGGCCGCAGGTAAAAAACTGTTGCGGAACGCCAGGCGGCAATTTTCAGCCGTGTCCCTGAAACTGCCTCCTCTGGAGATCCGGTAAATGCCGCTGGTTGCCCCGGTTGGATCAATAACATTTCCCCAATAATCTCCATACCAGTCCCACACCCACTCTAACACATTGCCGCTCATATCAAAGAGATTCCAGTTATTGGGGAGTTTTTGCTTAACCGGTTGGGTCTTATTATCGGAATTACCACAGTACCAGCCCAGGTTATTCAGGTTGTCGTCACTGCAACCTGAATAAGTGATGTCTCCGCTATAAAATGCAGCAATGGTTTTTGCCCGACCGGCGTATTCCCACTCCGCTTCGGTGGGCAGTCGATAGCCAGGACAATCTTGCAGATGATTAACACCATTGAGCGACACCAGGGCTTTTTTAATCCCTTTTTGGGTTGAATTGTAACATCCCTCCAGATCACTTCCGGCCATCAAGCCATCTTCACACTCTATATTGCTGATGGTAAAACAGGGGGCCAGGCCCATCTGTTGTGATACTTTAACCGTATAGGCAATGGCGTCAAACCAACTAACCTTTTCTACCGGGTAATTATCGCCACCAGCAGCAAAATAACTGGGATTGTAATTCATCACCTTTTCAAATTGTCCCTGGGTGACCTCAGTGGTCTGTATTAAAAATGATCGGGTAAAGGTCACCTGGTGCAGTACCTCTTCTGGTTTTCGACCCAGTTCACCGGTTGGGCTGCCCATATCATAGGCGCCAGCTTCAATTAATGCAAAAACCGGACAATTATTTAAATCTTCATCGGTATTTCCGTCACAGTCGTTGTCCAGCCCATCACACAGGCTTTCCTGCTCCTCAAATCCGGTCACTCCGTTATAATCGCATATCCAGCCGCTATCGCCTTTGCAGGTTTTTTGCTGTATTAAGGAGCACACTCCCTCTGAGTTACACCCCTGGGTGGAGTTGGATACCAGTTCTTCATCAATATTTCCGTCGCAGTCGTTGTCCAGCCCATCGCACAGGCTCTCCTTAGCCTCATATCCAATTACTTCGCTATAATCGCATACCCAGCCATTATCACAGTTTTTGTAATTCAGTTTGCTGCACACACCAACTTTGTTGCAGTCATCGGTGTTATTAAGGTACAGGGCCTCATCGGTATTTCCGTCACAGTTGTTATCCAATCCGTCACAAATTTCTTTGGAGGGTTGAACCAGGCTCTGGCAACTACTCCATTGCCCAAATTTGCTACAACTCTGTTTCCCTTTTTTACAGATTCCCTGGTTATTGGTTTGGCAATCTTTCTTTGCTCCATT
>CAZTWC010000439.1:0-2309 GCA_964617105.1 uncultured Myxococcia bacterium | reverse complement strand
ATTGGGACACTACTATTATTGCCTGGAAGAGGGGAAAGCCAGTATAACCTCCTGTGTGGTAGAAGGGGCCTTATTCCAAGAGGGAAAAGTGGAAGAAACTAAAATGCAAGATCTGTTTCTGGCAACTCTGGCCAGGATCCCCCGGATACTGATGATGAGGACTAATCCTGCTATACGAAACTATATTTACGAAAACCTGATGATGTTGGAGGCTGCTCTTGAAAGTAATGTAATATCTTTGAAAAAATCCGGGGAGTACTATCCCGCAGATATAGAAAATAAGGATAAACGGGCTGCTTTTTTTGACACCTTGAACAAATATTTTTCTGAATTGCACCAAATTTACAATACTGGTGACAGCCAGGGGGCGGCTGATCTATCCAACCGTTTAGATAAATTGTATGCCAGTGACCTGGTTCAGGAATTTTTAAAGCAAGTTGATAAGGTGGCTCAAAAGGCAGAATAAATAGCTGGATGCAAAAAGATTGATTTGATATAGTAAGGGTTTATTATCCGTTGTAAAATTGGTTTAATAATTTGGAAATGATAATCGAACCTGTGCCCGAAGGAGTCTTGATATGAAAAGAAAAAGCGTCACCATTGACGGAAGGCGTAGGGCGAAAACCATAAACCAAAGAGATATGCAACGGATCCGTGAAGAACAAAAGCCCATGAAGGACGTGGAACGCTTTAAGGCGAGCCAGCCCAAAACCAGGGGCGAATGTGTAAATGGTCCCAGACCTTGCCTATATGTAAGTTGCAAATATAATCTCTACCTGGATGTTAATCCCAACACCGGATCGATTAAAATAAATTTCCCAGACCTGGAAATTTGGGAAATGCCGGAAACTTGTGCTCTAGATTTGGCGGACAAGGGTGGAATGACCCTGGATGACATAGGCAAAATGTTAAACTTGACCAGGGAGAGAATACGCCAATACGAGTCAACCGGGCTACACAAATTGAAAGAGATGGATGACGATGAATAGATAAAGAACGAAGGAGTAATAAAAATGGAAAAGATCCATCGGGCGCTATTAAGTGTATACGATAAAACTGGTTTAGATCAGTTGGCTGCTGGACTGATAAAACATGATATCCAAATAATCTCCACAGGCAATACCGCCAACTATTTACGCCAAAAGGGGATAGAGGTGGAAGATATATCCTCGGTCACCTCTTTTCCAGAAATTCTTGACGGCCGGGTAAAGACTCTGCATCCGGTTATCCATTCCGGAATTCTTTTTAGGCGTGACCATCAGCAGGACCGAGAAATATTAGGAAAATTGAATATCGAGCCCATCGATCTGGTGGTGGTAAATCTATATCCTTTTCAAAAAGTAAAAGATAGCGGCGCTCCGGAAGAGGAAATTATCGAAAATATTGATATCGGCGGACCCACTCTTCTGCGAGCGGCGGCAAAAAACTTCAAATTTGTAACCGTGGTCTGTAACCCGGGTGAATATAGTAATATCCTGGCCGAGTTAGAAGAAAATGACGGTGCTGTCACCTTACAGACCCGAAAACGGCTGGCCGGACAGGTTTTTAACTCCACCAATCAATATGACGCTGCCATTGATGCCTATTTTCGGGAGGATAAAGAGGAAGGGGAATTGCCAGGCGATATCTCTATCCAACTTTCCAGGGAGATGGAACTACGTTACGGTGAAAATCCTCACCAAAAGGCTGCCATCTACAGTATTAGCGGCCAGAATGCCTCAAACAGTTTGTTGCAGGCGGAAAAATTAGTGGGCAAAAAACTCTCCTTCAACAATTTTACCGATGCTGAAGGGGCGATAAATCTGCTGGCTGAGTTTGAACGCCCCGCTGCTGTTATTGTCAAACATGCCAACCCCTGTGGAGTAGCCGTATCGAAAGATGGAGTTACGAGCGCCTTTGAACGAGCCCTGGAGGGGGACAAAGTTAGTGCTTTTGGAGGCATTGTCGCTGTAAACCGGCCGGTGGATATTGAGTTGGCCAAACAACTTCACCCCATTTTTCTGGAGGTAATTATTGCCCCAGACTATACCCCGGAAGCCCTGGAAAAGTTACGAAAAAAGAAAAAGAGAAGAATCCTGAAAATGCCTAACCTGAACCATAAGCCCAATATATCCAACAGGTTAAATTTGGAATACCGCTATATCAAAGGTGGTATGCTGGCCCAGGAGGTTGACCAGGAGTTTACTCCGGTTGAGCAATGGGAGCAAGCCTCAGGACGAAAACCCTCCCCCAAAGAGATGAAAGATCTACAGTTTGCCTGGAAAGTGGCCAAGCATGTAAAATCCAATGCCATCGTTCTGGTTCGGGAT
>CAZTWC010000438.1:0-2322 GCA_964617105.1 uncultured Myxococcia bacterium | reverse complement strand
GGCCAAACCACAAACTAAAACTTTTATTAAATCCCACATGGCATTTAATAAACTCAGACCACCTGACCTCTTAAGTCGGCCATTATGCCATGCAGTGTTTAAAAGGTTATAATAACAGTATGTTCTAAAAAATTACTTGTTTGTTATCCTGGAATTGATAGGATTTGAAAAAGCACCTGGATTCAAGGAGGTAAACAAAGATGCCACAAATGTCTCTACCAATATTCCCGCCAGAAATTACCTTAATAAATTCCAATGTGGGATATATGAAAAAAGATGGTCAGGTATGGTATTTCAATGGTCAAATGCCATTATTTTTTCATCAAGAAAACGATGAAGATTCTTTCCGAATGTTTATGGCCCAACTTCACGTAATGGGAGTAGCAACTCAGGCAGAGATAAATAAGGCCTTTGGCTTTAATCCGATCAACATGAAACGTTGGGTAAAAAAATACCGGGACCATGGTCCGGGAGCGTTTTTCATCAAAACCTGGAAGCGTAACCCCCGGGTATTAGTGCCGGAAGTATTGGGAAAGGCCCAGGAACTGTTGGCCCATGGTAAGACGCCGGGTGAGATCGAGAAGGAAATAGGGGTAAAAGCCGACACAATCCGCAAGGCCATCAGTAGCGGCAAATTGCATCGTCCCTCCCCTTCCTCAAAAAAAAAGCCAACCAAGATGACTTAATCATCAAAAAAGATAAAAGCGAGCGGATGCGGGAGGATGTCGCAGCCCATATGGGTCGTGGAGCAACGCGGGAGTTGGAGCGCGTGGCGGCGTCATTGGGAGAATTAAAAGAGGCGGCGAGTCAATTCGAGCATGTGTGTGATGTTCAATGCGGGGGAGTTTTATTCGCTTTACCGGCCTTAATAGCCAATGGTCTTTTGTCTAATTCCCAAAAATATTTTGATATCCCGAAAGGTTATTACGGTCTTTTAAGCCTGTTAGTGATTTTTGCCAGTTTGGTGTTGCTTCGAATCCGGTCAATAGAACAGGTGAAGAGTTTATGTCCAGGAGAGTTGGGCAAGGTAGTTGGCCTTGATCGGATACCAGAAGCCAAGACATTACGGCGTAAGGTAGATATATTGGCCGAAGGTTCAGTGAAAAGATGGCAGCACGGTTTGACATCCCAGTGGCTAAAGGAGACCAGCGAACTGGCTGGATTTTTATATGTGGATGGTCATGTTCGGGTATATAACGGCAAAAAGGCAAAATTGCCCCGTCGTTACGTAGCCCGCCAACGGTTATGTCTCCGAGGTATGGTAGACTATTGGATCAATAACGCTATTGGTAGTCCGTTTTTTTTGGTGAGCACTGCACAGACCGGTGGCTTAATAGCGATGTTACGCAACGAAATAGTGCCCAAATTGCTGGCCGATGTTCCCAATCAGCCATCAGAGCGGGCATTGAAATGCAATCGATATTTGCATCGTTTTGTGCTGATATTCGACCGAGAAGGATATAGTCCGGAATTTATGTCGAAGATGTGGGAGAAGCGAATATCCTGCATTACCTATACAAAATATGCCAAGGAGAACTGGCCGGAAAAGGAATTTATCAAGGAAGAGGTGACAATGCCCAATGGCGAGCATGTGGAGATGGAATTAGCGGAACGGGGAAAGTATTTAGAGAGCGGTAAAATATGGGTTCGAGAAATTCGTAAACTGACAAAAAGTGGCAAACAGACGTCAATGGTGAGCACGGAGTATGGTTCAGAATCACGGCTTTTGGCATCGGCACTGTTTTCTCGCTGGTCTCAGGAGAACTTCTTTAAATATATGAGGCAACATTTTGGAATAGATAAAGTATTAGAGTATGGCGTAGAAGAGTTAGATGAGACTGCTCGAGTGGTGAATCCGTTTTATCGTGAACTTGATAAACAGGTGAAAAGTGTGGTGTCTAAACTCAATAATTTGCATGCTAAATTTGGGGCCTTGACGCTTTCTGATATTGAAGGACGGAAGGTCCGGGAATATGAGCGGAAAAAGAGTGAACTTAAAGAGGAAATAGAATTCCGGCAGCATGAAGCAGAGGAGTTGAAGAAACGTCGAAAAGAGACGAAGCGGTATGTGAAGATCGTTGAGTTACCGGAAAATGAACGGATCACAAAGTTGGTGGAAAAACGCAAGCAAATAATGGATACCATAAAAATGATTGCCTATCGGGCAGAAACATCATTGGCCACTCTGATTCGGCCAAGGTTATCTTTTCACCACAGAGATGAAGCGAAAACGATATTACGTCATCTATTTGAATCGAGTGTAGATTTGAAACCAGACGAGGCTAAAGGACTCTTGGAGGTATCTCTCCACAACATGGCCAA
>CAZTWC010000437.1:0-2343 GCA_964617105.1 uncultured Myxococcia bacterium | reverse complement strand
GAAACGTTTTGATGGTGAATTAATTATCTTGTACTTCTGGATTTACAGCGCCTTCAGATTTATTACCGAATTTTTCCGTGGAGATTCCGACCGTGAATATATTGGCCCTATCTCCACCTCTCAATTTATCGGTATCATTATTTTTATCGCCTGCACCAGCCTCTATTTTTGGCTGGGAAAATATCGGCGTACCATTTATAGTCCAAGAACACAACAACAAAAAAAACAACGCTTCTCCCCCAGAAAAAACCAACGATAACATCGTTGGTAAATATGAAGTGCGGTTTCCTTGAGAAAGTTTTCTCCCTTCATGTTGCAGAGCAATAAACTGTTGCTAAGTTTTTTATCCGGGCTGCTGATTTTTCTCAGTTTTCCCCCGGCGGATCTCTATTTTTTGGCCTGGGTGGCCCTGGTTCCGCTGTTTTTTGCCTGCCGGGGCGCCAACTGGAAAGCCATCTTCTGTTATGGCTGGATTGGTGGCATTGTAATAAACGCCGGTGGTTTCTATTGGCTGATTTACCTGCTGCTAAACCACGGACACCTTCATGTCGCAGCGGCGCTTCCTATTTTTATCCTTTTTTGCCTGGCCCACTCTCTCCCCTTTGGGATCTGGATATGCCTGGCCCATTGGTTGAGCCAAAGATTTAATCGCCTGGCTATTGGTATATATCCTCTTACCTTTGTGGCAATAGAATTTTTATCACCACAAATATTTCCCTGGCAAATAGGGGCTAGCCAGTATCTTTTTTATACCATAGCCCAACTAGCGGATATCACAAGTGTATGCGGTATCTCTTTCCTAATTGTGCTGTCCAATTTCACCATTTTTCGGCTGGCGGACACCTATCTGGCCCAAAAAAATAATCCCGGCAAACTATACCTCAATCAATTGATTTTCCCGGTGGTTATTCTGACGACAACTTTGATTTATGGACAGGTAAGGATGGTACAATGGAAAAACCGTATTCAAACCGAGACAAACAGGCTGAAAGTTGGGGTCGTTCAAAGTAATATTGGAATCCAGGAAGGAAAAAAAGATCGGCAGGAAAATATGTATATCCACTACCAGATGAGTAAAAAACTGGAAAATAACGGGGCTCAACTGGTCATCTGGCCCGAATCATCCTACGAATACTCTATAGATCGACGCTTGCAACCCGGGAAGGACCATCTGTTCCCATCTAAAATTCCCCTGGGAGCAACCCTGAAAGAGGAAAAGAAAATCCCCTTGAGACGGCTGGATGCCATAGCTCCTCAACGTGGATTTACCGCTCCTCTGATATTCGGCGCGCTCTCCTATAAACAATTTAGCCAGCAGAAAGAGCACCTTCGTAATTATCAAGTTTACAATTCGGCCTTTTTAATAGACTCCAAAGGGATGATAAAGGGTCGTTACGACAAAAACTTTCTGCTGATTTTTGGTGAGTATATTCCCCTGGTACACCATTTTCCTTTTTTAGTTAAAAAATTGAATAAATGGTTCGGTTTCCTGGGCGGTTTCAACCGCGGTGATGATCCGCAACTCTTTCTTTTCGATAAAGCCAAATTGGGAATTATTATCTGTTATGAGGATATTTTGCCCGCTTATGTAAATAGATATAACCTTTCCAGTACCCAAAAGCCTAACCTGTTGGTGAATATCACCAATGACGCCTGGTTTGGTGACACCAGTGAACCCTATTTACACTTGGCCGTGGCAACTTTTAGAACTATCGAGCAACGATTGTATATGGTCAGGGCGGTAAATACCGGGATCAGTGCTTTTATCGATCCTTTGGGGCGAATTTATGCTAAAAGCCCCGGCCACCAAAGAGATGCCCTGTTGGAGGAGGTTAAGTTATTAAATTCAACTACAGTCTATAGCCTTTTGGGAGATTGGTTCGCATATTTAAGTATTTTATTTACTGTGGTATTGTTATTATACTGCCTGAGACCAGGGCGGCGTATCTAAAAACTACTCAACCCGGCATTCACCCAGGCGGTTGGTTGGCAGGAATAATGTTGACACTCCCCATGCCTGAAGGCAGGGGTTTTACAGCGCATTATGGTAACTATCTATGGATCTATTATTAAAAACTATTGTTTTTTTCATCGGGGCCAGTGTGGGCAGTTTTTTAAATGTATGCATCCTGCGACTACCAAAAGGCGAATCCCTGGTCAAACCCCGGTCCCGTTGTAATGCTTGCAAAACCCTCATACCATTTTACCACAACATCCCGATCCTTAGTTATTTGATCTTGCGGGGCAAGTGTCACTCCTGCGGCCATAAATTTTCTCCCCGCTACATGTTGGTGGAATTGCTCTCCGCTCTTCTGACTTTGGCTCTGTGGTATTACTACCCTT
>CAZTWC010000436.1:0-2357 GCA_964617105.1 uncultured Myxococcia bacterium | reverse complement strand
AATGGGGACAGATTAGCGGCAGGACTTCATAAATTCTGGCTATAAGCATTGCCCATGTGTAGTAGAATTTGGCTGATGCAGTATTGTCGAGCATATCCAGATCCTCTACATCTTCTTTTTTGACTGAATTGTTTGAGCCGTCAGGTTGGTCATGATTATCTTCCTCTTTTGCTGATGGGGGTGTTGATCATGCACTGGCATTTCAACAAGAACCATGCCAAGTGTCGGCATGATGAGCAGGGGTAGCCACAATCTCTTGATATTATTGTAGTTGCGACTTATGGTAGAGGTATTGGGATTTGGCAATTAGGTGCTTAGACAAGAGTATTGGCTGAACGTGTTTGGACAGTTGTGGCAACTATTGAACAATTCTTCTAGTGGTGGCAAACTACCCTCTTTCCCCCCCCATGACCAAATTTTTAATGGCCCCGAAGAGCGAGTGTTGCACAGAGCCCATTCAAATTTCAGGTAATTTTTATGTAATTATGCAAATATTCCAGCCAGGTCCTCCTATGGTGCATAAGGTGGACCTTCTGCGTTCTGCACCCATACAATATGGACAATTAGCAAAGCCGGGACAAGCCGTTTGAAATTGGTGCTCAATAAATCATTTACTGATACAGCCATAAGCGCCCACCCAACCGGCCCCAGCACCAGTGTAGCCCCTCTGGAGAGAATGGTGGAGGCGGTCAAGGCCAGACCGGTGCCAAGACTGACCCTCAACAGTGCACTGGCGGTGAAAATGGCCATCTCCCGGGCCATATGGAGCCCAACGGTATGGGCAATCAAAATTTCGTTGGAGTGGATAAAAGCAGACAAATCGGCAATCTTTAACTCCCGGTTCAATTTGTCTTTGGTGCTGGTGCTCATACTGTTCCACAATTTAGTCAACAGTTGCTCCCGCTCCTCCCTGGGCATAGCCTGGAGGATTTTCTCAAAAATAGTGGTGACCAGGCAGTGTAATTTCTGCCAACCAGCCCCCTGGAGGTCCCGCAATTTCATCTTTTTGGCGATTTTGTCGCACATCTGGTCAAGAGTAGGATTTTTAAAGATATACCCCAGAGGGGTTTGATAACGGGCATAAAGGGCTTTCACAATACGCCAGACATAATCTTCCCTTGGCTCTTCACCTGGTCGAGTCTCACCATTGGGCGAACTCTCCTTACACTTAAGTGTTTTGGCCAGTTCAATCAGTTCTTCATCATTGGCATAGTGAAATAATAAATAATACAGCCCATTGATATCTACCGGAGGGGATGATGAGTCAAATTTAATTGTGTTGAAGTGGGAGGGCATGAAATACCTTTTTTCAGGCTTTTTGCGGGAGGGCGCTAATAACCTGCAATGGTGGCTTAGTAACTGCTTTAGGTTTGGATTTAGTTTTAACCCTGACCCTGGGCTTTGAGTTGGATTTTGCCGCAGTTTTTGGAGCCGATAAAAACTGCCAGAATTTTTTTGTCTGGGCTTTGATCACTTTTCTATACTGGTAGATATGGATAAAAGAGAGAATAATACAGGTATAACCAGCGATAACATGAACGAGCATTATAGTTTGCGTCCTGGGTAGCATGGCTGTGCCCACTGACACCATCAGGGTTGACGCCACCCCCATAGAGAGGAGCAGTTTGTTGTTGGTGGAAGAAAAACCTTTGCCGCCTTTGATATTTTTTTCCCCCCAAATTTTTTTAACCAGATAGTGAACACCTATTATTGCCAAAGGAGTCCCTATTATAACACCGCTGGCAGTAAGCAGCCCACCGCTGATGGAAATTGGCACCTGTAGAGTTGTGCTGGAAGAGAGGCCAATTCCCTTGATACCATTTATGGTACCCATCCCGCTTTCTAAAAAGGTTGCGCTAGCGCTGGTTTCAAGTGCCATTGCTCTTTTCTCCTATAGGTTGTATGGAAATCCTTTTTTGGATGTCTGCTTGTTTAAAAGAGATTTGAAGTCCTCATCTCCTGACAGCAATTTCAGCAAAAAGGCTCGTTGTGCCTGATAAGAAACAGGCACATTTGTTTCTGAAAGTAAAAGTTCGATTACCTCTTCGCGCATTTCCGCATCTTCCTGCAAACCTTCAATAATTTCATCGGGCGTTCTATTACTGGCCAGTGAGGTTAGAAAAAGCCTCCCCATCCTGATGGTTAGTTCATCAAACTCATTATCGGGCACTTCTAAATCAAGCATACCTTGCCGTTTTAACGCCAACAATTGAGTCAGTTCCTGTTCGAATTTATCCTCTTTCTCTTCCGGCAGGGGCGGGGAGAAAGGAATGAAGATTTTTCCAGCATTTTTTTTCAGATAGAACCAAGCCAGGCCATTGAGATATCCGGCCATCCACAAGAAATCCCGAAAACTC
>CAZTWC010000435.1:0-2384 GCA_964617105.1 uncultured Myxococcia bacterium | reverse complement strand
AGCAATACGAAAAAATCTGGGAGCCAAAATTTATCTATGACTCCTATTCCTGCCGCAAAAATAAAGGAACTCATCTGGCCGTGAAAAGGCTGCAGAAGTTTATGATGAAGGTGACTGAAAACCGCAGAGCCAATGCCTACTATCTGGCCCTGGATATCAGCGGTTTTTTTATGAATATCAGCAAAGAGATTCTTTACAATCTGGTGGCTGGTAAATTAAAGGATGAATTCTTGTTGTGGCTTACCAGGGAGGTGATTTTCCATGACTGCTGCCAAAACTATATTTTCAAAGATGATCCCGCCCTGTGGAACACCATCCCGGCCCACAAAACACTCTTTGGCCGCCAAAATAAAACCGGTCTGCCCATTGGCAATTTGACCAGCCAGTTCTATGCCAATCTCTATATGAACGAATTCGACCAGTTTGCAAAACATAGTCTCAAATGCAGATTCTACATGAGATATGTGGATGATGTCTTGATTTTGCATCAAAGTCGAAGCAGACTCCAAGAATGCTTAATTGAGGCGGACAAATTTCTGGAAAATAGACTGCAGTTATCGCTGAATATGAACAAATGTCGAATAGTGCCTGTAAAAGGCGGCATTGATTTTCTTGGATATATGACCAGGCCTCAATATACTCTGGTGCGCAACCGGGTGGTGAACAACCTGAAGAGCAAACTCGACCAATTTGAAAAAGATTTGATAAAGCCCCTTGGCCAGATGACAATGATTATCAATGATGAGTCGATAGTCAACAAACTGAGAGACACTTTGAACTCCTATTTGGGCCATTTTAAACACGCTAATTCTCATAAATTAAAAAAACATCTGTTTGAAAATTACCAATTCCTCCACTGCTTCTTTGATTTTTCTGGAACAAAGATCAAATTGAGACTTGGGTCAACAAAAATGCCGCCCTTTGCCAATCTATACTCCCAATACCAACACTTTCTTCGCTCATTTTATCAACACTTACTTTTCTTCAAGGTGGGCTGCTTTTTCGAGTTTTACGGACCACAGGCAATGTTTATGAACCGCCAATTTGGCTTTAGATTTATCAAACCGAGAAAACAGCTGGGCAAGCGAGTCGGTTTTTACCAAAAATATTTCCCTTTTTTCTCAGACCGATGCATTGAAAATAATCTCTCAATGGTTATAATTCGGGAAACAGGTCTGCGGTTATCCAGCGTGATGGAGAGACGAGTTGAGTTTATAATTCGAAAATCAAGGAAGGATATGGTATATTGATAATAAAGGGGATTATTTGGTTTGACTATATTGTTGAGAAGTTAGAACACAAACACCACGTCAGTGCTGTTGAAGTTGAGGAGTTTTTCAATAACCAGAATCAGCCAAAAATAAGAAAGTTAAAAAAGGGTAATATTAAAGGTGAAGATGTCTATGCCGCCCTTGGGCAAACAGAGGCGGGACGGTTTTTAAGAGTTTTTTTCATCCTAAAAAAATCTAGTCAGGCCCTTATTATTAGTGCCAGGGACATGGATAAAAAGGAGTTGAAAAGTTATGGCAAAAAGTAAACCAGCAAAAAAGGCAAAGGAAACGGTTCACAAAAAGGCAACTGATACCTTGCCTGACAATTTTGAGTCTATGGAGGCCTTTGACGAATTTTGGGATAGTCAGAGTCTGGCTGATCATGAAGAGCACCTTGAAGATGTAGATGTCGAGATGGATATTAAAACAATCAAAACTTATTTTCCCCTGGCAAAAGACTTGATTTTTCCCTTAAGAAATTATGCTGAAAGCCAGGGCGTCTCGGTAGAAACACTGATCAACCTGTGGCTGGTGGAAAAACTGAAAGATGCCAATGCCAAAGTTACAAGGTGAGTCGGACAGTAAATACGAGCCTGACACTTTTAGGTTATTGGATACTGTATCGTCAGTTTTATCTAACCTATCCACAAATTTGGCAGACAGTGTCGGCCAAATCTATTCCGGGAATTGATTCAAAACCATGCACCTGAGAGTCTCCACCAAAAAACAAAATGGTAAAACCTACCGATATGCGCAACTGGTAGAGAGTTACCGGCGTGACGATGGTGTTCCGGCCCACAGAGTGGTAGCCAATCTGGGCAAACTTTCCGATTTACAGATCAATAACATCCGGGTGGCCCTCAAAGCATCGAGAGAGGGTAAAACAGTTGCCATGGCTGATATCGCTCCCAGAGAAGAAACCGAAACCGACAACCATGCTAAATAAAACATCGCCACCTGCAAAACCCCCAACAATAACAACCCCTTCTCCGATGGTTAATAGTTATTTTTGTTAACCGCCCGGTCGCTCAAATGCCCATTTTCAAAACGGTTAACAACCCTGTTAACCACCCGGTAAGCCAAAAACAGAGAAACAGAGACTCTTAGCAGAGA
>CAZTWC010000434.1:0-2384 GCA_964617105.1 uncultured Myxococcia bacterium | reverse complement strand
ACATAGACAAATACCACCTGAACCAAAACGATCCAGAAGCCGAAATGGTGCTGAGCCGTTTTAAAAATAGCCGTCATGTGTCCCTGCTAATGCCCAAATATATCAAATGGGTTTTTCCGCAGGCAGAACTAAACTTGAGTTTGAATTTGGATTTAGAGGAAAAAAATATTCTGATCGCCGCCGGTGAATAGTAGTCACTAAGGGAAATTCTACATATTTTTTGCTTTTATATTGGAGGAGATATCAATGCAATTTAAGTACCACTGTCCACATTGCAATGCCACCTTGAACCCTTCGCAGAAAATAATTTTCTGTATTCAAAAAGAAGAAACCAAATGTCTGATATTGCTGAGTCCTGATCCGGGCGATTATAATTATTATATTGCCGATGAGATCAAGTTGCAAAAAGGGGACATATGGGATTTCCTCTGCCCCATTTGCCATGCCAATCTCAAAGCAAAAACAGAAGATGATAATGCTATGGCCACTATTTTGGTGATAAGCACTGACGAGAAAAGAAGGCAACTTCTCTTCTCCAGAAAAGTTGGCGTGCATGCCACTTTTATTCTCGAAGACCAGGAGATTAAAAGTTTCGGCTCTGACAGTATAGACTATGAAAGTATTATCACCAATAAATATTGGAGACTGTAGACTCTTTCTCTGCCATTCTACGTTGGTTCCTCCAGGCCTTCACTCGCACACGCACATGCTCCATAACCCTTAAACGTTAATTAAAAACATGACTGATAAACAAGATTTTTACCAAGTACTGGGCGTAAATAAAACCGCCTCTGAAAAAGATATTAAGAATGCTTACCGAAAGATGGCTCTCAAATACCATCCGGACCGTAACCCGAACGATACGACCGCTGAAAATAAATTCAAAGAGGCTGCTGAGGCTTATGAAGTACTGAGCAACCAGGAAAAGAGGCAGGTTTACGACCAATTTGGTCATGCTGGAATCAACGGCAGGGGCTTCAGTCCAGGTTTTAGCGGCATTGAAGATATTTTTAGCAATTTTGGCGATCTTTTCAGCGACTTTTTTGGTGGGGACATTTTTGGCGGCAACGATTTATTCAATGGATTCAGAACCTCCAGAGGCCAGGGCGGCAACCGGCCCCGCCGGGGAAGAAACCTGCAAACCGACCTGCAACTGAAGTTCAAAGACGCCATATTCGGCACCGATACCGATTTGCCGGTTCGTAGTTTTCAGATATGCCAACAGTGTAACGGCAGTGGAGCCAAAAAAGGAACCCGTCCCATCACCTGTTCTACCTGCAACGGCCGGGGACAAGTAGCCCACGGAAGCGGTATGTTTATAATCTCCACCAGTTGTCCCTCCTGTGGAGGCGAAGGTCAGGTTATCAAAGATAAGTGCAGCGCCTGCCAGGGACGGGGGAAAGTGATCAATGAAAGAAAATTAAATGTCAAAATCCCGGCCGGGGTTGACGATGGTATCAGAATGAAACTTAGAGGTGAAGGGGAGGAAGGGAGCAATGGCGGACCTGCAGGCGATCTGTTTGTCAATATAACCGTGGAGGCCCACGATTTTTTTGTCCGTCGGGGCGATGATATCTATTGCGAAATCCCCATCTCCTTTGTCCAGGCTACTTTGGGTTACAATTTTACCATGCCCACTCTGGACGGTGAATTAGATATAAAAATACCTTCTGGTACTCAACCTGGCGACCGTATAACGATGAGGGGTGAAGGTGCTCCAATTTTAAACGGTTATGGTAAAGGGGATCTGGTGGCGCTAATAAAAGTGGTTATCCCCAATAAAATCAGTCACAAACAGGAGGAGATACTACGCTCCTTTGCAGATATCAGCGGCGAAGATGTAAAAGAAGAGGGATTTTTATCTAAAATCAAAAAAGTCATCTGTGATTGAAAAGGTAACAGGTTATGGCAAATGGATAAAAATTCAAAAAGAGAAGTATATGCAAAAATTGATCGGCATTATTGGCGGTAGTTCTGTGAATGAGGTGGTTTACGCCCAGGCTGAGGAGATTGGCTATTTAATTGCCCTGCAAGGTTGTTCTCTGGTCTGCGGCGGGATGGGAGGCGTGATGGAGGCGGCCTGCAAAGGGCTAAAAAAAGCCAGGAAAATGGGTGAAAAGGGAGAGATCGAGTTACAAAGCAATCCGGGCCCGGTCTGCATAGGTATTTTACCCCAGGCGGATAATAGTCGGGCCAATTCATTTGTGGATGTAGCCATTTGCACCGGCATGGGGTACGCCCGCAACTGTATTATCACCCAGACCGCCGACTGCCTTATCGCTATTAATGGCGGCAGTGGCACTTTAAGCGAAATAGCCATGGGCTGGCAATATGCCAAACCAATCATTGCCCTGGAATCAAGTGAAGGCTGGAGCGCCAAACTG
>CAZTWC010000433.1:0-2397 GCA_964617105.1 uncultured Myxococcia bacterium | reverse complement strand
CATGGTCAGGCGGTTTACCCGGGCAGATACTCTCTCAGCTGTCCTTCTGAACGAAGTAAGCGAGTTCTCCGCCTTGGTAAGTGCCGAAGTCAAGAGGTTGTTGCCCTTGACTAAAACACCGATTGTATGTGATATTCCGCCTGCCATTTTTTCGTTATCTGTCCGTTATTGGTTAGATTTATCCTCGATTATTTTTTTGCGTTAACTTTTCTGACCCCTTTTAACTGCCTTAGCCTCTTCCTCTGACAGCCACATTGCCGCTGAATAATGCTCCATAAGTTGGCTCATTGTTAATCTGTCCACATCCTCAAACCTGTAAGCCTGAAATCTCTGACAAATCACGGCCCGCATCTGCTGATACCAGTCTTGTTTTATTTCCCTGCGGGCCGCTTTTATAAATTTCTAATCGAAGCACCATCGCCGACAAAACCCAGACCCTTCTGGATCTGCTGGGCCAGGGTGACTATTAAACCTGGCGACCACTCGAGGCTGAATTTCTCGTAATCCACCTGGGGATAGACCAGAAATTTTTGCACCAAAAGTTCGTTGGCAGAAGCCTCGTCCTTTACCGAGCCGATAAAATTTTTGTATTCAGTCCAGTTACAACTGCGGGCAACAAACAGTTCATCCTCTTGGCCGGGTATGATTATTTGGAATAACTCTTTGCCCGGGTTGTCCTTGCGGATTTTTGCCAGTATCTCTTTCATTTTGAAAACCTCTTGATTCATGATTCACATAAACTCTATAAATTTATTGACTATGATGATAAAAAAAGTGTGCCTTTACTCAACTCAATCAAAACCAATTTGCTCTAAATCAATCCCTCCGCGTCCAGAGCCACGCCCGACATTTTCCTGGTCATGGCCTCGTCATCCAGAGAAAAACCGCCCTCCACATCGGTAAACTCAAACCCCAAAAACCGAATAATCTTCTGCAGGTTGTTCTTGGTGGGATACACGATCAAGATGGTGGCATTTTTGATATCAAGCAGATCTTTGAACTCCACATCGCCAATCTTGAAAACTTTGAGTTGCATCTGGTTACTGCGGGGAGAGTTGATCGGTTCTGATATCACTGCCTGGTTCAACTCCTTCACCTCAAAGTCGAGGTCATACTCCTTGGGGCCCCGTCCCATCCCGTGGGCTTTTCTAAAACCGGCCCCGCGGATGGGTGTCTTTTTCTGCGATGTTTTCCAGGAGAGGTCCTGCAGGCTCATGATTTTGATTCCATCCACCAGAAGCGATATCTCCTCGCCAGAATATCCGGATATGTAACCTTCCAGAGCCATTTAGAACCTCCTCCCGGACAACCCGGTCAGTTGACAGCAACAATTAGACATTACCCTTTAGCCATGCCATCATCTGTTACCCATTACTACTTTATTCAGCAACCTCAACCGGCTGGTCAGCCAGGTTTACCTGACTTACCTGATTTACGTGAGTTACCGGAGTAGCCGGGGACACCGTGGACACCGGAGACACTTGCGATACTGGTGACACAGTTGACATCGGCGACACTGGAGACGCTGGGGTCGGTGATGATGCGGCAGCAGCAGGTGTGGATGATGTGGAATTTACCGGCACATCAGCCAAATCGAGCCTCTGAAAAGTCTCTTCAAAAAGATCCAAATCCCTGGTAGTGTAGAAAAACACCGAGCCGTTGGACTCGCCGGTTCTTTGCGGTTCTTCGCCATAGCGCTCCACATAGAGTTCCTTGAGTTGTTTGCCGAACTCTCCCCAGATATGAGGGATCTGCTCTTTGCCAAGGCCCTTTTCCTCTAAAAAATCTCCAACCTCTATCACCCTAAAATCGGCGATTGATGAAGGCTTCCCTTGCATAGCGGACAAGCAGCGGCAGATGTGTTTGCCCAAAAAATTGGCCGGCACCAGCCTCTTTTCCAAAGCATAGATCGCCCACTCCAGGCATCTTTCGTTCCTCCGAAAATGGTTCTCCGATAGCAAATGCCACTTACTGCTGATATGCCGGGGCAGAACACCCAATAGTTCAATCCAGGAGCCAAAAATTCCGGCCAGGTCAACTCTTTGGAACGACTTTTCGATACCTTTGACAATAGTTTCTCCGATATTGGCTCCAGGTTCGCCCCTGGTTCCATTTCCAGGTTCATACTCCGGACTGCAGTCACAGGTTCCCGGGTTGTCACATACTGTTTCTCTTTCATCGATTCTGGATCTAACTTCCATTGCATCTCTCCTTCTTAAATAATGATGTAATAGTAAAAATTCGGGCAGGCATAACGTAAGACCAGCCCCTACTTCACTTCAAATAGACGGTCATATAGATCATCTCCATTGCCCTCAGTGGCTTGATGCCCAATTCAACATGAACATCTCCCAAAATTCTGTCGTTATCATTGGAGACAACAGCCAGTTTAAAGTC
>CAZTWC010000432.1:0-2409 GCA_964617105.1 uncultured Myxococcia bacterium | reverse complement strand
GGAACTAGTATCTCTTTTAATGAGATTTCTTAAGGAGCAGCAGAAAAAGAAGGTTTTTGCCCGAAAAAAAGAGATATTGAATTTAAACTTGCAGTTACGGGCTGATGACAACTTTAAAATTCTCAATAACATGGCTGATATAGAGATGGTGGGAGATTTTATTATCACCGGAACTAACCTGCAGACCGGAATAATGGGCAATATAAATGTGCTGGAGGGGGAGTTAAGGCTGGCGGACCATAATTACCATATAGATTCCGCCTTTTTTGAGTTTAAAGAGCGGTACAAAATTTATCCTTACTTTAATATTCAGGCTTTTACCGAAGTGGAAGATGCTTTGAACGAAAAGAAATACCGGGTAAATATCTCCATAAACGGTTATCCGGACAAATATATTATCGACTACAGTGCTGATGACAGCCTGGTTTCCAAAGCGGATATTTTGATGCTGTTAACTTTGGGAATGACTAAAAAAAACATGGAAGAGACCGGCAACCAGGATTCTTTATTTGATCAAAACAGCCTGGGGATGCTCTCTAAACTGTCGGGTATCGACTCCAAGCAGATTTTGCCTATCCCCCGCTCCCGAATTCTTTGGAATCGAACCTTTTCAGAGGAGACTGGAACTTTTGTTCCTCAAGTAGGGATTAAGTGGAGCATGGTGCCAGGGCTCGATTTTTATTATTTTTCTTCTTTACAGGACTCCAAAGAGCAGAGTTTGCAGTTGGAATATCAAATCAATGAGTTTACCTCACTAAACTCAGATTGGAAAAACATCAACAACAAGACAGGAGGCGGAGGCCTGGGGGCGGACTTGAAGTTCAGGTGGGAGTATTAAACTATATACCGCGATATGAAAAATACCATAATCATCTTTACATTTTTGATGCTGCTGGTTTTATCCGGCCGGTCAGCAAAAGGGCAGGGCGCAGGTCAGGCTCCATCCAGTGATTTGTCAACTCTGGCCCTGACTGATAAGGCCGGTTCAGAGCAGGAGCAGAGTCAAAGGGGCAAGAGTCATATTTACCAGGGACGCATTGTCCGTGGTATTGAGATAGATTCTTCCATTGCTATTCCCTCCGAGGTGGTCGAGTTATTAAAAAAACATTTGTATAACCAGCCCCTTTTTTACCGCAACCTAAAGAGTGCTATATCCATCTTTTTTCGGATGGGTAAAATCGCTGATGTTAAGGTTTATATTCAAGATGGTTATAAAGGGGGGATCAAACTAAAGTTTCGTCTTCAACCGGTTACTATTATTCAGGAAATAAATATTATCGACAATGATAGTCTAAAGACCTCCAGAATCACCAGGTTATTGGACCTAAAGGCCGGAGATGAGTATTTTCAGGACCAACTCAATAAAAAAGTCGCTGCAATTATCTCTCTATATCAACGCAAAGGATTACCAAATGCCAAGATAACCGTTAATACCCGCTTCTCCCATTCTAAAGATCAGGTTGTCTTGTATTTGCATATTCAGGAAGGAGAACCTGTTAAAATTGGCAAGATAGTATTTAAAGGAGATATCGGGGTTACCCACTGGCGCCTCAGGGAGTGGCTGGAGGTCAATGAGGGAGATATTTTTGACAAGGAAAGCATTGAAGAGCGGCTGGAGAACCTGGAAAAATATTATCTTTACGCTGGCTACCTAACCGTAAAGGTAAATCCCATTAAAAGCGAGAGGATAACCCTGGGGAAGGGGATAAAACTGCAAATCTCTGTGGATGCCGGTTATCGTTATAAAATCGATCTGAGCGGTAATGCCAAAATGTCCAAATCTTTATTATTAAAGGTTATTAAAGATGCTCTGAAAGATAAGCGGCTGGACCGTTATTCTTTGGAAAGGATTAGAGATAAACTACATCTGTTTTACCAGCGTTACGGTTTTTGGGGGGTGAAGATCTCTATTGGATTCATACAGGATAAAAAGAGAAGGCAGCGGCGGGTTACTTTCCTGGTGGAGGAGGGGCGGCAAATGAAACTTAGATCTATCCGGTTTAAGGGAAATCGTATTTTGCTCTCCCGCTATTTGATGGAGAGAGCAAAGGAGCGGCTGGAGGAGTTCTATTACCAGGACTCTATTCTGCAGCAATTGGATAAAGATGGGCTGGAAGATTTAGGCCTGGCCGGCGGCCGGGATAAATTTAGCCGTAAATATTACCAATATCTCTCTTTAAAACCCTGGCAAATATATGTAGAGAAATACTTTCAGCAGGTTTCTGATGAATTGCAGGATTTCTACTATAGCCGCGGGTTTTTGGATGCCCAGGTAGGGGAGGCAAAGTTAATTGTTTTACAAAATGGAACCAGGGGTGAGGTGACCTTTACCATACGTGAGGGGCGGCAGAGTTGGTTGGAGAGTTATGGTTTCCAGGGCAACACTATATTTACCAGCCAACAGTTGCA
>CAZTWC010000431.1:0-2432 GCA_964617105.1 uncultured Myxococcia bacterium | reverse complement strand
TTCATTTTTTTTATTCCCTGCGGTGGTTATATTGTAAGGTTATATAGATATCTCTGCAAGAGCTTGCTGAAGGTTATTATCATCCAACTCCAGTTTGATCTTGCCATAGCCGCGTGAACCAGAACCACCCAGGCCGGTTAGTTCCAACAGTCTTAAACCTGTAATCAATAATTCAGATAGATCTTCCTCATCGTGCACCCGCATTGACAATTTAAAAATAAATTTTGCTTCGGCCGGTACCCGTTCGGTATTACGTGGATTTTCTGCCGTGCCCCTGATCCGGTCAATGCTGTTCTCCATTTTGACCTCGGTCAAAAGCAGATTGCGATCTCCCATCTCCTTAACCCAATCCGGATCGAGACTACAATCCCAAAATGCCAGGCGACTGGGACCAATCTCTTCTACCAGTTTATCATCTGTTTTGCTGTCAGGCGCACCACCAAAGAGTTTTAAGATTACTATTGCCGCTTCTTTCATCTTTGGCTCAGATATCTTGCCAATATCTGCAAAACTGATTGGTTTGCCTCCAGTTAAATCCACCACGCCAATATGCCATTCGAGCAAACTTCGCATTTTGCCCTTGATACTGGATCCAGGAATATATGGTTCAAGAGTAATTGGATTTTTGATCACCGGGTTATCGGTGCCACCTATGTGCATCTCTGTATTACCTCCACCAATATGTAATCCGGTAAGTAGTTCTATTTTGCCGGTAATTTTTTTAATTTCTCTTAGTTTCATAATTCTATCCTCTTTTAAAATGGGAATTTATTAGTACCTGTTCTTTGGTTTCCAAATGGAAATATCCGATCTAATGGCTAAACCATTACTAATCTTTTGGTCTCACCGCTTTGTAAAAACCCATAAACGCCTCCATAAATATCTTGAAATTACGCATGGTTTTTTGATCTATCACCTGGAGCAAACAATGCTCAATCAGTTTTA
Source organism: uncultured Myxococcia bacterium (assembly GCA_964617105.1). Lineage (GTDB taxonomy): Bacteria > CAZTWC01 > CAZTWC01 > CAZTWC01 > CAZTWC01 > CAZTWC01. The sequence continues at coordinate 1,487 of CAZTWC010000431.1, read as the reverse complement.
CATAGTTATCATCTACCAGTTTTCTTCCCCGTGCATAGGCCACCTTGGCATTGATCATGCGGATAAAAGGCAAATATTGACTGAACTCTTTCGGTTTGCCCTCACATTTGGTATCCCACATGACAATTTCATCATAAAATTTTCGCAATTGTGATGGTTTATTGGTATTTCTTCCAGATCCAATAGTATCAGCAGTCTGTTTGGCAACCTTACTGAATAAATCAGCATCAATTTTTGATAAATTAATTTTCCCTGTATCCAGGTTTTCCGATAATCCTCCACTCTTGTGGTAATCTCTTTTGCCACCCTTTGGTGAATAATAACTCTGCATGATCTTCTCCTTTTTCAAAACGAATTAAAAATTGTCGATATATTTATTACAAACTCATTTTCGTTGCTGATACAAATGGGTAAATAGTGCCACTCGATAATTTTTACCGTGATTATCAATGCCCATAGAAACAATCTCATCGGCTAATTGCTGCATCATTTTTTTTTGTTTTTCTTCGTTCAATTCTCGGCATCTCTCCAACATTCGCCTGGTTCGATAAACAAAATACGATCGCCAAATAGCGTTTTGAGGATTGTCACTTACTTTTTCGGCCATATCAATCAGATTGAGCAAACTGTAAACATAGCCAGTACTAAGATTCAACTCTTTTACCAGTTCATCTAATTTCCCCTCTCTCTCAAGCAATAGATCATACTCCTCCCAAAACATCGATCGATTAAAACAGGTAACAGCGTTCTTCGGTTCAGGTTTAACCTGTTTGGGGTTGTAATTCTTTGAACCCTCAAGGGCGTTTTCGGCCATCATTGCCAGACTTGGAATTGGCATACCAGGTCTGGTCATGCTTAGCCCTGCCGAAAAATGGATATCTGGATTTTTGGCCACATAACGGCCAAAATCATCTTTTAGACGAGAGGCCAATTTTATTTGCGATAACCAGGGGCCAATCAGAAAAAAATCATCTCCACCGGCAAAAACAGTATAGGTATTACCAAACTTGCTCTCAGATTGACAAAGCCAGGGAAGATAGATAGCAAAAAAAGCGTTTACCTGCCGGGAAAATGAGGCCATTTTGGCAAAGGTCAAATCACCTAAACCCTGTTGAAATAATTGACCGAGATTATCCACATCACCTTTCAGGGTAATCAGAGCACTGACCCCTTTCCAGGTTTTTCCATCGATATCTAAGAATCGATTTTCACAGGCAATATCATTCAAGGTTTTTGGTTCATTTGCCTCCGGTTCGATATCGGACTCAATGTACTTACCCAGATCAATTTCCATTTTTGTATTTTGATCAAAAACAGGAATATAAGCATTGATAAAACGCCGGGCAAACCCAGAAAAGAGCACCTGATCTGCCGACTCGGGTAAAGAGAAATCCCAACAACGCAAAAGCTTTTTTTCAGAAACCATATTGCCGAACTTACCGGTATCTTCCTGGTTACCGGTAAAAGTGATATAATAGTCAAAAACT
>CAZTWC010000430.1:0-2446 GCA_964617105.1 uncultured Myxococcia bacterium | reverse complement strand
AGGCCTTTTTTATCTTGGCATCCACCGGAGTTTGCCCTATTTTTAACTCAGCGCTGGATTGATTTAAAAGTTCAGTGTTGGCATTTTGCTGGATATGTTTGGGGATCATCAGAGTCTGCCCCAGGATGGTAGCAGAGCCGTAGATTTTGTCTTTGTAGATGGCCAGGGGTTGTTTGCCGCCAAAACTGGCCTGGACCAGTGGCGAAAAAAAGAACAAAAAAACTAAGAGCGCAAGAGAAAGGATGATGGAAAAACGTGGCAACTGTTGCTCCGATGATCCTAATATTTTTTATTGGCGGGGGGATTAAAAAGTTCTGCCGTAGTAACCGCATTGGGGGCATTGGCATTGGCAGCACCAAAACCGCCAGTAATCAATACCATCCTGGTTTGCATAAAGGTGGCTGCCAGATAATAACGAGGTTCAATCTGGGGGTTTGTTTGTTTAACCCATTGATTTATCACCAGGTTGTTATCGCTGTTGACCGTCAGCAACTCTATTGTACCCACCGGTACTTTATTGTGATCGGCACCGCCTAGAATAGCTATACGGTCATTGCCCAGCATGACAGCGCTGTGAAAAGCCCTGGCTACAGACAGGGTTGGAACACCGATTTTGACAAAATCACCGCCATTGCCCTGGTTTAAGAAGGGGTTGTATAGATCAATCTTTTTGGTGGGATTGGCGCCGGCCAACTTGGAAGGATCGGCCCCAGGAGTTCCGGCTTTAAACCCGCCAACAATGGCTAAAAGACCATTACTCATTGCAGTTGAGGTGTGTCCGAATCTGGGAACGCTCATCTTGGGCGGATCTACCATCATTTCTGGACCGTCACGGCTGATGTCAATCGCCTTAATAGTATCCAGAACCTTCAGGGTATCGTTGAACCCACCGGAGATGATCAGTTGGGTAGGTAAATTGTTAGCCTTTAGCACAGCCACATCATGAAAAGCCCTTTTTCCTATCTTTAATCCGCTGGCGTTGGGGATTACTTGATAATTATTTTCATTAAAGATATCAATAGAATCCAGGTAAACCGGGCGGCCGTCCCGAAAGGATATACCACCCACTATAAAAGCCCGGCCATAGTTTTTATCGTAAACCGTCTTGTGAAAAGCCCGCTGATTACCCATAACATAGAGGCTGGTAAACAGGTTGAGCGCCGGGTCGAAAACCTCCAGAGTCATCAAAGATTCCAACTGATCGTTCTTGACATAGAAACCGCCAGTGATTAAAACTTTGTTGCTTTTTTCCAGTAAAACAGCGCTGGCAAAGGCTCTGGGGCTAAACATACCCTTACTTTTACTTTTGGTTTGGGGCGCTTCGTAATAGACATCATCGCTGAAAACACCGGTTTTAGGGTCATAAAGATAGGCATCCCGGTGTACTGTCATCTTGTTAGATTCATCCAGGGAGAAACCGCCGGCAATAAGTACGCGACCATCTTTCAAAGTGACTGTTATCTGTCCCGCCCGGGGATTAAGCAGAACCGATTGCTGGTTTTTAAGAAAGTCTGTGGTAGCAAATACATCCTCAACCGGTGCAATCAAAAGTGGTATTTTACCGCCTTTAAGGCTGTGTAGATTCAGGTGGCCGGAAGAACCCTGCACCTTTATCACAGGTTGGTTGTTTTCACCTGGCGCTATTCCCTGGATCAGGTATTCGGTGCGGGCTGAAGATGAACTGGACAGGGAATTATTCATAGAAACAGATCCATTCATCAGGGGCACTTCGGTCGATGATATCAACCGGTTTCCAGGCTGTTCTATGGCCAGGATTTTCATGGTGGTTACCCCCGCCAGAGCATCACTGCGATCAATGGGGGTGTCGATATTAAATGAGACACTTATATTGTCACCAGAACAGGCAAAGAGCATAACTAGAAAAAGCAGTGGCAACATTACTCTTGGTAACCAAAGTAATCGTTTGTTTTGAATAGTATCGATATACTTTACATTAAAACTCATTTAATTCACCTTTTAAGATATTAGACAGGATAACAGGTTAAAAATAAACCCCCTGAACAGTTAATAGCCTGATTAGTATTATCGGTTACGGGGTAGCAGGAATCGTTGTCCCGGTATTCCAATTAAAAGTGGCCTGTACATTTGATCCTGAATCGGAACCGCTCAACAAATAGATGGTAGTTCCTCCGGTTACCAACACCGAGCCGGCAATAGTCCATACCCACCATTTTTTATACCATTTCCTCCCCTCCTCCTCTTCTAACGTAACCAATTTTATATCCACCATATCAATCTTTTCAACCAGAGGTTCCTCAGCCAGAGCCACCTCTTTGATAGCCGGTCCCCGTTTTCCCAAATTGGGCACGGTCTTCTTTTTGGTTTTCACCTTGGCTGGTCCTCGACGGGAATATTTGTTTCTGATCTTGGCAATTTTTTTGCTCCGGCCCTGTTTTTTGGCCATTTTTTTCTTAAATTCCAAAGA
>CAZTWC010000429.1:0-2451 GCA_964617105.1 uncultured Myxococcia bacterium | reverse complement strand
ATTGTCTCAATTGATAAATCAGACCGCCAATAAAAACCATAACAGTTATATAAGGGAGAACTCCTCCTACTAAAAATTGCATAAATTTCATCATTTCCTCCTTCTAACTAGTGAAAAGTTTTAGTTTTTCAAGTATTTGCCAATATTTGTACAACCATCTTTTTATAGGCATCCGGGCGGTCGGGGCAGACCAGCCAACCTGTATGCTCCCCTGGCCACTCCACATGGAAACAGATCGCATATTGTTGCCGATTTTATACCAAGTGCCTTGCCTATTGTGACAATAGCCGGCCCCCGATTATGCTGCTGATAGTAATCGTGGACAAACTGGATCACTTTCCAATGCTGGTCAGAAAGACCCAACTCAGGATCGCCGATATTGTTGACTTTGGCCAAAAACTCAGCCACTTCTCGGCTCCAGTTATCCACATCAGCCAAAAATCCATCGTTATCAGTGTTAACTTCAGATTTGTGCGGTTGATTTACCATTTCCCTCTCCTTTTCTGTATTGTGTTATGAGGATTACAACCTGTCGGCATTATCGATATTATTGATTTTATCGCCATGCCTCTCGTTTTATTGCTTTTCCGCGTACAGATTACGCCATTGTGGGCGTCATGTCAACACTTATTCCAGAAAACATTGGCTTTGGTAGATTTTTATGGCTTTGTTTTCGGGGGTTCCCCGATGGTGTTGCCTGGATGGCCCTGGCTAAATGGTGGCTATCATTCCGGCGAAATTGGTCATTAACTCCGATCTGGAGTCAGAATTCTATGGATAAATTGTTGGTTGGATGCTGTTGTGAGTTGGTTATTTGCTGGAGAGTATATCTTTTATTTGATGGCGCTTATGATAAATATCTTCAATCTCATCAATATCTACCAGGACTCTACACGGTTTTATCTCTTGACATTTCAGCAGACTTTGCTTGGAGTCGCGGGCGAAATAAAGATCTATATCTTGAGTTGAAACTCCTCCCGACAAACTTTCTTCCAACATCCTATTCCGCGATATGACCAGTATCTGCTTCCTGTTCGATTTGACCATTAAAAAATAGGGGCACTTGCGGCATTCATTTTGGCAAAAACATTTCCGATGGCCTATCTTCTCACCCAAGGCAGCCAGTTCAAAACACTTGGCCGCTTTGACCTTAAAGACAATACACTTTTTGCAGGTATCGACAACCGGGCCATTGTCAGCCATATATTGCCAACAATAAACTACTGGACTGGTTTCCTGGTCCGGACTGGACAGATCGGTGCCAGCCATATATTGCTTCAGATCATCCTCTTTGATACGAAAATGTCCGCCAGGTGTTTTGGATGCTTCCAGAACCCCTTTTTTGATCATTTTTAAAACTGTATCCGGTGTTACTGAGAGCAATTTGGCCGCCTGTCCGGTAGAATATCTACGTAAACTCATAAAGTGTGGCACTCCTCTATTATAGACTTTATAGACATTTTCAGCCTGGAATGATATTATTAATTAGGAAAAATTACAATAATAATCACGGTAGCGCCAAAGCCAAGGCCTGAAAGATATTGTAAATGGAAAGTGACAGTTTTGCCCTTTTTAATGGGAAAAAATATCCTTTGGATCAGTACGGTTACTTGGAAAACCTGGAGGACTGGAACCAAAATTTCGCCCAGGGGATGGCTGAAAAACTGGGTATTGAAAGCCAACTTACCCAGCAGCATTGGGACTTCATCAATTATCTTCGCGACAACTATTTTAACCATAAAACCATTAAGGTGGTTATCATCGCCTGCGACGAAAATGGGTTGAAAATCGATGAATTTAAAAGGCTTTTTCCGGCTGGTTATCACCGGGGAGCCTGTAAAATCGCCGGCATTAACTATCAAGCCATGTATGCTGCCAACTTTGGCCTTTGCTCCTACGAGAAGACACCTGATGTAAAAACCAGGTACAAATTGACTCCCATGGGTTTTTTAAGTGATTTTAATAACTGGGATGAATGTTTTGTAAACTTGATGAGAGGCAATCAAACAAATAAGTTAAACGGACGTCATTGGGACATTATCTTTTTTCTGCGCGACTTTTATCAGGAAAATCATAAAATACCCACTATCCACGAGACCTGCAACCACAATGGAATATCCTTTGAGGAGATGCATACCCTTTTTCCGGAAGGGTACCATCGGGGCGCCTGCCGTCTGGCGGGCCTACCGTTTTATTTGTAGGTGTTCTATTTCATAGCTCCTGCTACTAATTCACAGATATTTTTCACCTCTATATCCAACTTGTAGAGATAGGATAGATCGTAGATAGTGTCTTTGCAATTAAAGCAAGCGGTGGCCACAACCGGGACGCCGGTTTGTCTGATCTGCTCTATTTTGATCTTACCGGCCTCCATTCTCCTATCAACATATTCCGGCAGAGCCATACCTCCTCCCCCTCCTGAACAGCAAAAAGCATGATACCCATTGGGGG
>CAZTWC010000428.1:0-2502 GCA_964617105.1 uncultured Myxococcia bacterium | reverse complement strand
TTTCAGACCTATTGGATCAACACCAGTGCTAACGAACTTATCAGGGATTTAGTTGTTAAAGGGGGAGAATATTTAAAAGAAGAGATCGGCTATTTATTAAATGGCCAGGAGATAGAAAAGCCGTTAGACGAAAATATAGCTCTTAATGAACTTGGTGCTTATGATGAGGCGGTTTGGAATTTATTATTGTTTAGCGGTTATTTAAAAGTAGTTAAAAAAACGGGAGATAATTATGGGCTGGCTATTCCCAATCAGGAAGTTGATAAATTCTATCGTTCGATAATAACCAGGTGGCTGAACACAGTAGTTGGCAGCCAGAGGCAACAGCAGTTATTACAAGCTTTGGTTTCAGGTGAGATAAAGAGGTTCTCCCGTCTTTTGCAGGAGTTTGTAGTATCCATGCTCTCCTATCACGATACCGGCGGGGCTGAGCCGGAGAGAGTATATCAGGCTTTCATCCTGGGGATGTTGGTTGGGTTGCAGAGTGAATATCAGGTGGATTCCAACCGGGAAAGTGGTTATGGCCGATACGATGTAATGGTCATCCCTAAAGATAAAAGCAAAAAAGGGATAATAATAGAGTTAAAGACCATTGATGATTATCATGGTGATACTGTAGAGCAGACTCTAGAAAGTGCCCTGGAGCAGATCGATGAAAAGCAATATGCCCAGGAGTTACTGGATCGAGGCATCAAGGATGTTGTCAAACTCGGTATCGTTATCGATGGCAAGAGAGTTTGGGTGAAGGAGGGTTGAGATGATTCAAAATGATTGCTCGCCCTCTCGCAGCAACGGTTTCCTCGATTCCAGACTTCGAAAAACAACTGTGACCGCCCCATCCAATCCCAGGTTGGTCACCCGTTGGTCAGCCAAAAACTAAGTGGGCGTAATCACTAGCAAAAAACCATAAGGCAGCGGGTTCGACTCCCGCCCCTAAAGGGGTGACCTTCGGCCTCCGCCTCCACCATTAAACCCCAGTAAAATCAAAGACTTGCGAGGGCAGATCGCCCCAGATCGGTTGGTCAGTGGTTGGTCACCCCTGAATGTGGGGGTGGGATGTCCATGGAATCCATGTAGGTGCATGTGGGGCTTTGCTGGTGTGGATTTCAGGATGATTGATAAAATAAAACCGGAAAATTTTCTACATTACCAAATTACTTGACACCCTCGTTATTTTGAGTTATTTTAGGATATGATAATAAGTTAAAATAACACCAACTCTAATTTTAGGATAATATTGAACAATGAAGCGAGATCTCCAGGGACAATATATTACTATTTCAACCAAAGGAGAGGAAGTCCGTGCCTTTGTCCCTTTCCCGTTACCACCACAGCCGCCCATTAAGTTGACTTCAGAATTACACAGCAAATTTGATCAGGCTTTACTTTCACTCGGGAGGTTGGACAGCATATCGAGTTTTTTACCGGATATCTCGTTATTCCTTTACATGTACGTGCGTAAGGAGGCGGTTCTCTCATCAATGATTGAGGGTACCCAGTCATCACTTTCCGACCTCCTTCTTTTTGAACTGGATATGGAACCAGGTGTGCCATTAGACGATGTTCGAGAAGTCAGCAATTATGTAGCAGCAATGAACCATGGATTAAAACGGTTGAATGAAGGATTTCCCCTCTCGCTGCGCTTGATAAAAGAAATGCATAGTATATTACTCTGCAAAGGACGCGGTGCTAACCAGACACCTGGTGAATTTCGCCGAACCCAAAATTGGATTGGCGGCACCAGACCGGGTAACGCAGCCTATGTTCCACCACCGGCCAACCATGTGATGGGATGCATGGGTGATTTGGAACTTTTTTTACACGACCAGCCCAAAGCCACACCAGCATTACTTAAAGCGGCATTGGCCCATGTGCAATTTGAAACTATCCATCCATTTTTAGATGGCAACGGTCGTTTGGGACGCTTACTCATCACTTTACTTTTATGTGAGCAAAAAATAGTTCGGCTGCCCATGCTCTATTTAAGCCTCTATTTTAAGATTTACCGGCAATATTATTACCATTTGCTCAATGAGGTTCGTCTATCTGGAGATTGGGAAGCCTGGCTCAAGTTTTTTGCCGAGGCGGTTACTGTTACCGCTAATCAGGCAGCGGACACTGCCAAGCAACTTGTTGATCTTACCAATAAAGATCGCGAAAGAATAGAGAGCCTGGGGCGGGCATCTACTTCTACATTGTTGGTTTATCACGCCCTGTTGGAGCATCCCATCACCGATTCAAACCGGCTGGTGGAGCGATTAGGCATCACTCCTGCTACAGTCAACAAATCGCTGAAGAATTTGGAAGAACTTGGGGTTGTGCATGAGATGACCTCCCGGAAACGCAATCGGGTTTTCAGTTATACAGAGTATTTGAGAATCATTAACCAGGGGACAGAACTTCCCGGTTAAGTATGATTTAACAGGAAAATTCGGTTCTCTAAACGTAACATTTTCGAGACGAACTTTTATATCTTTACACTTTTGCAAGGAGTGTCCCATG
>CAZTWC010000427.1:0-2505 GCA_964617105.1 uncultured Myxococcia bacterium | reverse complement strand
CACTGCTATACTAACGATAATATCGGTGTTAATCTGGGCAACTTTTACTATTGCCGGCGCGATGTAACCAACCTGGTATCTAAACTGGGCCCAGGAGGACTGAATGGGCGCTATACTGTTGGCGATGTGCTGGCTCTGGAGGGTAATTGCTCCCTTAACCCGGAGAGCTGCGAGGCTAAATATGCGGCCTGGTCTCTGGTGCTGGTTTGGGAGTCCCCGACCTCCACTTTGAGGCGCGATATCATCATCTATGACGGCTTTTTGTACATGGATGAAGACGATAAATCTTCAGGAGTGCCGCCCCCCTTTATAATCGATGGCTTTGCCGCTGCTGAAAATCCCCGGGGAGAGTTTACTTTTTTTGGGTTGGAGGGGGATCGGCTGTTAGGCACACCGCCCCAGGACACCTACGATCCAAAGCACATGCTCTATTGCCAAACCTGCTATGACTATATCTCTTTTGACGGTTTTAAACTCTACGATGCTAAGAATCCGCCTAACAACGTGTGGAACAGCACCGTGGCCAATGGAGTGGATATCGACACCTTCCGGATTGGCAATCAAGGTTTGAACTTGTTGAAAAAGGGGCAAACCAGTGCTGTGGTTCTGGCTGGTTCAGGTGACGGTATAGTGCCTGATGGCAACGGAGAGTTGATGTTTTTGGGCTACATGGTGCTGGCCCTGGATACATTAGCGCCCAATTTTAAGCGCAACGGCACCCAAAAAATCGTTGACCAACAAACAGCCGGCATTGGCGATACTCTGCGTTATACCATCCTGATCAACAACCAGGGCTCTGCCCCCGCCACCCAGGTGCGCATCAAAGATTCTATCCCCAAAGGCGCCGCCTATCTGACCAACAGCACCCGGCTGGATGGAAAACCCATAGCCGATATAAGCGGCCAAAGCCCTTTGGCAACTCCAGGAGGGTTGGTGGTAGGCGACCTTGATTTTCAGGATAAAAATCAGCGCATTATCACTTTTGATGTAAAGATAGCAAAAGGGGCTACGGTGGGCGGTAAAATTATCAATCAGGCATTGATTGAGTGCAACGAATTGGGACCAACTTCTACAAATCTTGTGGAAACCGTTGTGGCAGTGCCGGTTTTGTCAGCGCCTCAAAAAATCGCCCTGGATGACAACGGTCCTCCCTGGGCGCCCGGTGACCAGATAACTTACCAAATAACCTTGAAAAACCAGAGCTCGGTTGGGGTGAACAACCTGACCTTTACCGATGATCTACCAAAATATGTAAAAAATCTTCGAGTCCCACCAGGAAATTATCTGGACAGATCTCAGGTCTCTGGAGGAATAAATAGTAGCGGCCAGGTGGCGCTGGAAAATTTGAACATTCCTGCCAAAGGACAACTGGTGCTCACCTTCCAGGCCCAGATTTACAGTGTCTCGGAGTTAGTTGCCGCCGGCATCAATAGCGAAGATATAGATGGTTTGGAGATCCCCAACCAGGGTCAAATCTCTTCACCCGCCCTGCCGGTTGCCCTGGTCACTGATGACCCGGCCACTGCTGCCGCTGATGACGCCACCACCATAGCCCTGGGATATTTAGCCGATTTTTCCTCTTCTCACAAAATATTTACTGACCTGGATGGAAACTCCAGCCTGCACGAACCGGGTGACCGGATAGAATACCGGATTGTGGTGCGCAATGCCGGTAGCCGGGGAGAAAATATACGATTGGAGGATCATCTCCCTCAGGGGCTAGAGGTGCCTGACCCGGCAAAAATCAAGGCACCGGGCAAAGTCACCTTTAAGGGTCCTCCCGCCGGAAGGCATGGCGCCGGGTTGATCCAGGTGGAACAATTCTATTTGGACGGTAATCAGGAAGTTGCTATCGTTATTCCAGTACGCCTGGCAGCCACCCTTACCGATGGCAGCCAGATAGTCAACCGGGCCCAACTCCTGGCCGAAAATAACCCTACCCTGAACCACGAAATCGAATCGCCGGTGCTAAAGGTGACCGCCAGGCCGATTTTGGCCTCCTCCAGCAAATCGGTAAGCGGGGATCAAGGGGGATTGACCGTTCCCGGAGACCTGCTCACCTTTACCCTGCTGGTGGAAAACCAGGGCAACCGGGCCGCCACTGGAGTCCAGATAATCGACCCGCTGGCTGAGGCCTTCCAGGTTGTGGACGCCGGCCAGGGACGTTTGGTTCAGACGGGCAGCGGCCAACAGTTGATTTGGGACACCAATTCCGGAGGCGGCATCGGCCAAAAACTTTCACCCCTGGCGCCCGGCGCTCAGGTGGAAATAAAATTCCAGGTAAAGGTAAAGAGCCCCTTGGAAAACGGCACCCGCTTGCATAACCAGGCCCGGATAACTTTTGACCAGATGACCAAAGAGATAACCACCAACCAGGTGACCTTAAAAGTGCTGTCTGGCCCCGATTTCAGCAGCACCTTCAAAACGGTGACAATAGAAGATTTAAACCAAAACCATCTAACCGATCCTGGTGACCTGGCCAAATACCAGATAGAGGTAACCAAC
>CAZTWC010000426.1:0-2537 GCA_964617105.1 uncultured Myxococcia bacterium | reverse complement strand
ATCAGAAATATATTTTTATTTAATTTTTTCAAGTTATTCCTCAAGGATTGCTATTGACTTTTTGAACTTGAATTATTAGTTTCTATCAATAATTTATTTGATATTCAACTGCTATTATTAAATATAGCCAGATAAACTGACCAAAGGAGGTTAATGATGGAAGAAAACACTATTACTAATGAGCAACAAGATAACTATAATATGGAAAATAGCGAAGAGTTTGAGTTTCAAGCAGAGATTAAGCAGTTATTGAATATTCTGGTTTATTCTCTATACACCCAGCGGGAAATATTTTTGCGCGAGTTGATCTCCAATGCTACTGATGCCCTGGATAAATTTAGATTCCTGCAATTGGGGGAAAACCAGGTAAGCCAGCAGGATGGAGAGTTGGCCATTAAAATCTCCTATGACAAAGACAATAAAAGTATCATTGTGGCTGATAACGGCATAGGAATGACCAAAAAAGAGTTGGTCGATAATATTGGAACCATTGCCAGGTCAGGTTCCATGGAATTTTTTAAAAAATTAGCCGAAGACTCACGCCAGGATATCAATATCATCGGCCAATTCGGAGTGGGTTTCTATTCGGTCTTTATGGTTGCCAAAGAGGTAATAATTAAAACTAATTCCTATCAGAATGACCAGCCTGGCTGGATGTGGATTTCAGATGGCAGCGGTAAATTTAAAATATCTCCCCTGGAAAATTTTAAGCAGGGAACTGAAATTAAACTGATGCTTAAAGATGATGCTGTGGAGTTCGCCGACAAGACCCGCATCGAAGAAGTTATAAAAAAATACTCCAATTTTGTACCTTATCCAATTAAATTGGAGGAGGAAAAAGTCAATACAATTTCGGCCATCTGGACCCAGACCCCTTCTTCGGTAAAGGAGGAGGAGTATAGAGAGTTTTACAAGTTTATGGCCAACAGTGTAGAAGATCCTTTTTTCTGGGTACACAAGGCCGCTGATGTCCCTTTACAAATTTACTCCATCCTATATGTACCTAAAACCAGTATGGAGAATTTTGGCTTTGGTAAAGTCAACCGGGGTCTTTCTCTTTATGCCAGAAAAGTGATGATTATGTCGGAGTGTAAAGATTTACTCCCCGAATATCTGCGGTTTGTCAACGGAGTGGTGGATTCTGAAGATATCTCTCTCAACATCAGCCGGGAAACTGTCCAGGACAACCTGGTGCTGCAAAAAATAAAACGCAATCTGGTCAAATGGATTATAGACAGAATCTCCCTGGTGGCAGCAAAAGAAGAGGAGAATTACCATTTGTTTTGGCAACAATTCGGCCGTTTTATCAAAGAGGGGATTGTGGCTGATTTTGACAACCGGAATAAACTGGCTGCTCTTTTACGCTTCAACACCTCTCTGGCCAAGGACCAGGATGAGACCATTTCTTTGGCCAAATATCTGGAAAGGATGAAAGAGGGACAAGATGAAATTTATTACATGGGCGGACCTAACCGGGAGGAGGCTTTAGCCAGTCCTCTGATGGAGATATTCAAAGAGAAAGGGGTGGAGGTTCTTTTTCTATACGATCCTATGGATGAGGTTTTGATCACTCATTTGAAAGAATTTGAGGGAAAGCAGTTCAAATCTGTCGAGCTGGGAGATTTGAATTTAAAAGCCCTGGGAGTTGAAGAAAAAACTGATAAACAGGAAAAACCGGTATTGCAACAGTCCAAGATCGATAAGATACTAGAACTTTTTAAGGAGTTGTTAAAAGACCAGGTAAGTGATGTCCGGGAATCGCAACGTCTGACCGGCAGTCCATGTATACTGGTATCTCCAGATGATGCAGTTTCCAGCCACGTTCAAAAACTAATGCGCCAGGTAAACAAAGATTTTCCGCTTAGTAAGCGGGTCTTGGAGATCAATAGTGATAATAAATTGATAAGCAAATTGGCAGATCTTCATTATGCTGGAGAAAAAGAGGAATATGTACGCAATGCCTGTTTGCAACTTTTCGATAACCTTTTAGTCCTGGAGGGGATGTTGCAGAATCCCCGTCAAATGGTGGAACGGGTCAATTATCTAATGCAAGAATCACTGGGCGAAGAAAAATCCCCGATTATTCTGACTTAGTATATAGTTCCTGGTTATATTGCCTCCCGGATGACCGGCGGCGGATTTGACGTTTGATTGAGGGAGATCTGAAAAGTTGACAGATCGCCATCTTGGATTATTATTAAAATATCGAACAGCCATTTAATCATCTGGGGAGGGGATACAAATGAAACTAGGTATTGCTCAACGTTTAAAGAACCTGGTTACCAATTCGACCAACTACACTTTGGGAGACAGAAATGCACAGATAATCTCGGTGTGCGCTCAAAAGGGAGGGGTGGGCAAAACTACTTCTGCAGTTAATCTTTCCTATTGCCTGGCCAGGTTTCATAACCAAAAAGTATTGGTGATTGATCTGGATGGCCAGGGACATGTAGCCTCTTCTTTGGGCGGTGTTTATGGCGATGGCAATCCTTCCCTATCGGAAATAATGCTGGCTGACCGGGGCCGGGACCTGATGG
>CAZTWC010000425.1:0-2544 GCA_964617105.1 uncultured Myxococcia bacterium | reverse complement strand
TTATTTCTGCTTTGGCAGGATATTTTTGGGATGTTTTTTGCATATACTTAATTCTATGGTCTCTTTTATCAGCCTTTAACCTGGGTCAATCTAAAAAAGAGCGGGCAGAGTTATCTGCCTTGATCCAAAAGTGGAAAGGCCAAGAAGAGGCGGTGGTCCGACAATAAACAGTGGAGAAAACGTAGATGATTTACAATGATCATGTGCCACCGGTGGAGGCTGTCGAAAGATTAAAACCTTACAAAATCACCACTCAGAAGCCGATATTTATCAAGGAGAAGCAGAGCGTGCTTAAACTTGATTGGAATGAATCTACCATTCCTCCATCGCCGGCGGTGATTAGAGCGATAACTGAGTTTGTGTGGAAACAGCCACTCAACTGGTATCCTGATGTCAACTCTCAAGAGTTGCGGGACGCTTTGAGCGAATATACCGGATTGGGCAGCGCCTATATAACCACCTTCAACGGTTCTGACAGCGCCCTGGAATATTTGGCCCGGGTTTATTTAGATGGTGACAGCGAAGTTATTGTCTGCTGCCCAACTTATGATAATTTCAGGGTCTATGCTGAAAGTACCGGAGCCAAAATCGCCAATACCTATTACTCCTCACCTTTTATCGCCAAGCCTAAGAAAATATACGAAAAAGTTAACAGCCGAACCAGTATGATCTATCTGGTCAGCCCCAATAACCCTACCGGTATTCTATATACTGAGGCTCAAATTCGGGCAATTTTGGAACGCTATCCCAGGGTGATGACGGTGGTGGACGAGGCTTATTTCGAATTTTGCGGCATAACTATGGCCTCTCTGGTTAAAAAATATAACAATATTGTGGTGGTGCGCTCCTTTTCAAAAGCCTTTGGATTGGCAGGGTTGCGTTGCGCCTATATCCTCACAGATCCAGTAAACCTGGAATATATTAATCGAATCAGGGTGGGAAAAAATGTAAACGCCCTGGCCCAGGTAGCGGCTTTGGCGGCTTTGGAAGACCTGGAATATACCAACAATTATGTGGAGGAGATTAAAAAATCTCAGGAGGATCTGGCTGCCTATTTGGTGGATATGGGTCTGCACATTATGAAAACTCCGGCCAATTATTTGTTGGTGAGGGTAGCAAATCCAAAACAGGTGCTAAGTTATTTGGAGGCTCACAGTATATTTGTCAGGGATAGAAGTTATATGAAACAACTGGAAGGTTATTTGCGGATAACTATAGGCACAAGGGAACAGATGGAAGTGGTTAAATCTCTATTTGCCCGTATCCCTTCCTACTATCTTTTCGAACAGGCCATCGGAAGGCAGGAAGCAGTTGGGAGTTAACGCTTTGAATTCAAAGTGCGTCCGGTTATTTTGGGGCTCAAAATGGCTGGTTCTGGTTGTTTCTTTTCTTCTGTTTTTCGCCTGCGGTCGCAGTGTAGAACAATTTTGTCTCAGCGATTCCGATTGTCCTTCTAAACATCACAAATGCCGAACAGGTTATTGTGTTATAGAGCAATTTTCCTGCCTGAAGAACAGTGACTGCAAAACCGAGGAGATTTGCTACAACCAAAAGTGCGTCATTTACCAGGTGGACAATAACTGCCAGCAGGACAGCGATTGTCTGGAAGGCTATCTTTGTAACAACAACCAGTGTCGCAAAATAGATACAGTGGTGTGCAAATTTGACTCACAGTGCGGTGACTATTTTTGTGAACAAGGAAAATGCACCCAGACCCTACCTTGCGCCAAAGATACCGATTGTGGTGAAAAAAAGATTTGCGAATTAGGGCAGTGCTATCCGGAAAGGTGTGCGCAAGACAATGATTGCCCTCAATACTATCTCTGCGCCGGCAATTTTTGCTACCCGGGTATGCAATGCCAGGCGGCTACCGATTGCGGCAGTGGAGTCAAGTTTGAGTGCCTTAACGGGCTTTGTTACAATCCCGATGGCTGTCAAAAGGATGATGACTGTCAGGATGGCAATATTTGTCTTGGCGGTATGTGTCAGCCGCCGGAGTTGAGATGCCGGAACGATGCGGATTGCTTTAAACAGGGTGGAGTTTGCCAGGCCGGCAAATGTGAAAAGACTACAGAATGCCGAAAAGATGTTGAATGCAGTTCTGGTATGGTCTGTGAAAGCAGTAAGTGCCAGTCAATTTAGACGAAGTTGATTATCGGACGGCAACTACTTGGTCTAAAATTTATGCTTTCCGGTTGAACAGCAATCCTCGATAATCTTCATTATTTTCCACCATCTCTAACACATCATCGGGAGAAAAGGTACGCACCACTTTGCCGCTTTCTCCATCCAGTATTTTTACCATCACCTCCTGGCTCTCTTCGTCAAACACAAAGGAAAGTTTTACTTTAAAGTTGCTGGAAGATTTACGAAGTTTGTTAAGTGCACGGGAGAGATTACTGTTATCGGCCCGATAATATTTTTCACCCCCCCTTCGTTTGTGTCTGCGGTTGGGAGGCTTCTGTTGCTTTTCCTCAATCCGCTCGGTTTTTTTTACCGGAATCAGTGAAAGGTCCTCTTCTTTTAAGTTTTTAATATCTTTTA
>CAZTWC010000424.1:0-2546 GCA_964617105.1 uncultured Myxococcia bacterium | reverse complement strand
CGGGCCAATTGTTCCAATACCTCTTGATTGGTGGAATATCCGGTCTTGGTTTTTTTTGTCGCCGGATAATTTAATTTTTCAAACAAGATATGAGATAACTGTTTGGGAGAGTTTAAATTGAATGATTCACCTGCTTTCTGATGAATTATTACCTCTAGTTGGTTAAGATCTTCTCGGAGAGACTCTGAGAGTTGGTGAAGGTGGGCGCTGTTAACTTTGATCCCGTTCATCTCCATATCGGCCAATACTTTGATTAGCGGAACTTCCAACTCATGGAAAAGAGAGTTAAATCCGTTTTCCGCTATTTTTTTTGTTAGTATTTGGAAGAGTCTAAAGGTCACATCGGAATCTTCGCAACTATAAAGAGTGGCTTTCGGTATGGGAACGCGGACAAATACCCCTGGAGTATTTTTTTTCAAACCCATCTCTTTAACCAGGGAGTTAAAGGTTATGGTTTTGTGGTGCAGGTATCGTTCCGCGAGCATATCCAGATTAAGATTGCGGCCGCCCGGGTCTAAAAGGTAGGCGGCCAGCAGAGTATCGCAGTATATTGCCGGCAGTTCTATACCATGCCGGTGTAAAATTATATAATCGTATTTAATGTTTTGGCCTATATATCGTTTTTTTTCATTTTGAAGTAAAGGGGTTAAAGCGGAGAGCACTTTTTGCTTAGGCAACTGCTGTTCAACATCGATATAATTATGCGCCAGAGGGATATAGTAACTAATTCCCGGTTCTGTGCACAGGGAGATACCCACTATCTCCACGCTCATAGGATCCAAACCGGTGGTTTCCAGATCCAGGGCAATCTCCTCCGATTGCTCTAAACGAGATAGCAATTGCTCAAATTCGGGCCAGGTTTTTACGGTCTGATAATTTTCGTTCGACAGTATTTGTTGGGGGACCAAATCGGTCATCAAAGAGGTCATGTCGAATTGTGATAAAAGTTCTCTGACTGCTTTCCGGTTTATTCGGTTCAGGGGAGATTCCTGGGCAACTAATATCTCTTCCAATTGAGGGAGATGGTGATCGGGTAAATCGGTCTTTATGGTAAAAAGTTGCCGGGAAAGGAAAGCGTTCTTCTGGTTGGTTTGCAAGTGTTGTTTAATATTTTTTTTGTTAACTTGATCAATATGTTTATATATCTCTTCCAGGCTGCCAAAATTTTTGAGTAGTTTGGCGGCGTTCACCGCTCCAATTCCTTTAACGCCAGGGATGTTGTCGGATTTGTCGCCGCAAAGGGCAAAATAATCCACCACTTGATGGGCTTTTATCTCCAACCGTTTTTCTACCTCCTCAACCCCGGTCAATTTTTCCCGGAAATTATCCCATAATTTTACCTTCGGGCTGCATAATTGCATAAAATCTTTATCGCCGCTGACAATGGTGATGCTATGGGCTTTCTCTTGTAACTTGACCGCCAGGGTGCCGATTACGTCATCTGCCTCGTAACCCTCCACCGAAAGGGCTGGTAGGTTAAAGGCCTTCACCAGGTTGATAATTGGTTCAATTTGTTGCTTCAACTCCGGAGGCGTTTCGGGCCGATGAGCCTTGTATTCAGGAAATAGTTTATGGCGGAAAGTTGGTTTTCCGGTGTCAAAAATCACGATTACCACTCCAGGGGTGGCCTGGTTTAAAAATTTGACCAACATTTTGGTAAAACCCAAAATAGCGCCGGTGGGAAACCCGTTTTTGGTATAAAGTGCAGGCAGTGAGTGAAATGCCCTGAAAATATAGGCAGTACCATCAATTAAAAAAATATCATGGTTGGTATTCATTATAAAATCTCTGATAATTAAAATGGGATAAGGATTGTCTTAAGTGTCAATCCGGTAATTAATTTCCTCGGTAAAAGTGGGATTCCGGATAAAGACTAAACTACCATATATTAAAATAACTTACCAGATACTTTGCCAATAGTCGAAAACCTCTATTTATGTCGAGCTTGTGTCAAAAATAATTAAGTGGTAATATTTTATGATATGCATCCTTCCATAATGATAAAAAATACTCTGGGCTGCCTTTATCGGGATAGATATTTTCGGGTTGACGATTTTGCCCGTCTTCAGAAACGTTTATTGACTAACCTGGTGCGGCACGCTGCTTCTAATGTCCCCTTTTACCGCCAATATTTTTCATCATCTTCCCCCGCCGACTTTTCCCTGGAGCAATTGCCCATTGTGGACAAAGAGATGATCATGGAGAATTTCTCGCAATTTCTAGGGCGGGAAGATATTGAATTTGAGGATATTGCTAAATTTACCCGGGACAAAAAAAATATCGGCCAATATTTTAAAGAAAAATACCTGGTTGCCCTTACCTCCGGCACCACCGGCAGGGTAGGTTATTTTCTCTATGATGTCTCTACCTGGTCCGCCTTTAGAGGGGCGGTGACCGGAAGGGTTTTGCGTCACAGGTTGACACCTTACCAGGTATCACGTTTTTCTTATGGTCGTCGTTATAAGATGGCCATGGTGGTTGCAAATCACGGACATTATATCACCTATTTACTATCTCTTTTCAATCCGGGTCTATTCAAGTTGATA
>CAZTWC010000423.1:0-2567 GCA_964617105.1 uncultured Myxococcia bacterium | reverse complement strand
TAGTTGTAGTGGCAAAATACTTTTGATATGTGGTTTGAATTTCCTATCCCTAGTAGTTACCAAAATTGAATATTGCCACTTCACTTTAAATACCTCCATCAAACTGGTTCCTTTTGTCAAAAAATCAGTTGTTTTTAATTAATGTAATAGATTGGGTTTGATATTACTAAAATTGAATTTAATTTCAACCCTAAAGAGGAGAAAAGATGAAATTTTTCCAGTGATAAAGAACGGTCTACCCACAAAGAGACAACCAAAACAAAAAGGGCGGCTCTATAAAGAAAGGGCCACCCTTTTTTGCGAAGAATATTTTTCGCACAATCTATCTGATCTGTAACCTGAACTCAAGATTATCCGATTATGATCGCTTTCATATTTTTGTTAATTTTATTTAAAGTTCATAACCAACATCATAAAAGCAAAATGCTCCATGTCTTCATTTTTGATTTCATTGCCCATATTGTCTTTAGTGGCTTTCATATTGATCATGGCCTCGCCAGGGCTGAATAGGCTATATCCCAGCGATAAAGTAAGATTTTTCCTTATTCCTCTTTTGGCCACAGCATCAATTTCCCAGCCTAAATCTTTTTCACCACTGCCATCTTCCTGAGCGAGGATAAACTTGTGGAATGCGAGGGAGAATTTACCTTTGTCACAAGGAGTAATTGTTGCTACAGCACCAGTGTCGATGAGTCCCATATTTTTAGTATGCACAGGAATATTGGTAAAGAAATCTACGTAGCCGTAAAACTTGTGATTGGTGGCAAAAAGGGTATCAAAAGATTTGATAGTATCATCGTTTGCATCATCATCACCAGAGAGGTAATCGGCAAAGAGATGAAAAGAGGGTTTGTAGTCACCTTTGCTGTTATAACCAGCCTTTAAACTACCCATAAATGCAGCGATATCATTTTTACCCATGTCACCAAACTGATAGTAGAACTCAAATATATAATTGAATTCATTGGACTTTCCAGTAGCGTGGAGACCGGTTGTAAACCGTTTCTGATCTTTTGTGTAGTCAGTATCGGCAAGAAAAAGAAAGGATGGTTTAAAAAGGTTAAGCTTGTTGTATTTAAACCATACTCCACCAAAGTCGTAGTCCATCTGACTAGCGTTAATGCTATGTTTCTCCACTACTTTAGTGAAGAAGAGGTTGAACTCGAAGTCTCCATGGTCGGCCATAAACCTGGCTCCATCAAAACTACGGCCCTGATCAGCCCATCCCACTGAACCAACTAAGCGCTGGCTATCGAGGGCAATCTCCTGCCTTCCTAACCGGAACTTGTGTTTTTCGCAGAGAGTCACTTCGCCAAAGGCTTGATGAAAGTCAAAACCATTCGCTGTATAGTCGCCAAGAGTACTAGTCTCTTCACCCCAAACACGAACATCTTGTAGTTGAGCATAGATGCGAAAATTGTCTTTAAAGCCCAACTCAGTTCCAAGGCGAAAACGCTGTGAGATGAACTCACTATTTTCATTGTCACTATTTAGATCTTTACCGCTGTTAAAAAGAAAGCGGGATCTGAATTGGCCATCTACCTTCATCCAGGCAGAGTCACTCAGGGCCAGAGATAGATCTCCCTGTTCAGCAGCAGATACACTGGTAAAACAAAAACAAAGTGAACACAACAGTAAAATGGATAGTAAAGTTTTTTTCAATTTCATGTTTTTCTCCTCTAAATTAATAAACATAATAGTAACGGGATAAACCCCATTCTATTTTCCCACCGGTAGTCTTACACTGATAGCGCCACGAATTTCACCCAGTTTGTAACCCTCTTTGGGACGGCCAGAGATATCGAGTTCTCCCTTGGGAACACCGTGACATTTTAAACAGGCTTTTTTAATATAGATTGGCTGCATAAAGCGAATAACTTTTTTCCCTTTCTCCATATTAACTTTACTCAAGTCTCTCCCACGGGGCCATTTTTTTGACTCAAACCTCTTTAATGATTTCTCTTCAAAGGGATCTGGCTTATTGTAGAGGGCTCGGTGTCTCAAACTGGTCTGTTTCAACTGAATCCCTGTCTTGGCAAAAAACTTTTTACCTGTCTCCTTGCCAAAAACAGCGGGAACAAACCCTTTGAAACCTTTACCCTTTTCATTTATTACCTTCTGATAATCACCAACAGTCTCTTTGGCTGAAGCTAGCAATGCGAGCAGATATTTACCCCGTAATGTTTTGTTGCTCATTTTTTTCAAATCAACACCAGTAAATTTCTTGTACAAAGGGACTATTTTACTCTCAAAGATAGCGGGTGTGAAGCCTTTGTCACCTTTTTTGGGGTCATTGAATAGTCCCTGCTGCTGGGCAATCACTCTACGGCCGGCAATCAACAAGGTAGCAATATTTCTGGCGATTTTATCTTCATCACTTTTTTTCATTGCTGTTACTGAGTTAAAAACCGGCACTACAAGGGCGGCAACTACAACGATGATTAACAAATAGTTAAGTTTTTTGTTCATACAATACTACCTCCTTTAGGTTATAATTAGGGACAAGTTAAATTAAAGTGGACCCCTTTGTCAAGACAAAAAATAGGGTGGTAAATGGTGGATCCAGA
>CAZTWC010000422.1:0-2567 GCA_964617105.1 uncultured Myxococcia bacterium | reverse complement strand
AACAAATTCAGAAATAGTTTGTCATCAAACCAAACAACCAAGGCAACCAGAACTATTATCACCTGAAAAAACAAGGGATAAGCCGGGTTTTTAAAGAATCCGGTGATTCTCTTTAACTTGATATGTTTTTCCATTAACGCACCAACTCTTTTATTCTGGCAATCAATTTGCTGGGACTAAAAGGTTTGCAGAAAAAATCGCTGGCTCCCAATTCCTTCCCTTTTTCGATGTCAGATGCCTGCCCTAGAGCAGAGACAAAAATTATCGGTATAGAGGCGGTTGCGGGATCTGCCTTCAACTGCCGGCACACCTCATATCCGTCAGGGTCGGGAATCATAATATCAAGCAACACCAAAGATGGCTTCTCTTGCCTGGCTATCTCCAGAGCTCTGGTGCCATTGGTGGCCACCAACACATCAAATCCTTCCTGAGAAAGGTTATAACCCAATATTTTTATCATAAATTCATGATCTTCAACGATTAAAACTTTGCTCATCTATCCTCCGCTATGGGCAAGAAAATAATAAATTTACACCCTCTACCCTCTTCTGATTCCAGGAGTATTTCTCCTGCATGTAGTTCAACTATCTCTTTGCATATAGCCAATCCTAACCCGGTTCCGCTTTTATTTTCTCCTCCCTTTGCCCGGTAAAATTTGTCAAAAATAAAGGGCTGGTATCTAAGTGGAATTCCAGGGCCGTTATCTTCAACCGTCAATAATAGTTTATTTTTTTTTGCCTGCAAGTCAATTTTCACCTCTATTTCTGCAGAAGTGTACTTACAGGCATTTTCCAGCAAGTTGATTAAAACCTGACGAATTTTGTCTCGATCAGCAGTCAGCCCCATCTTATCCGGCTCTGTGGAAAATTGAAATCGGGCCAGGCTATACTTACCTGAAAAAATGGTTATAACCTCTCTAATCAACTCTTCCAGATTAAATTCGCTAAAATTCATCTGGATTTTACCCGCTTCTATGCGCGAAAGGTCTAACAAGTTACCGATTAACATATTTAGGTTATCGCTTTCCCGGTCGATCATGTTGATAAAATTGTTAAAAGTCGAGATATCCATCTTGTCCCGATAATTGATCAGGGTTTCGGCACTCCCTTTGATAATACTCAAGGGTGTCCTCAATTCATGGGATACTTTGGATATAAAATCAGACTTGAGTTGATCCAATTTTTTCAACTCTACCACTTCCCGGGAGATAAACATATCCTGAAAAAACAGGATAAAACCGTTTCTACTCTTTTCTGCATCGTAAAGGGTGGTGGCGGTCACTTTCAAGGGGATACTTATTTTTTGAGAGGAAAGATAGTCGAACTGATAATCAACAATGATTTTTTTACTCTTAATCTTGTCGAGAATTTTGTCCATCTCTACAATCAGAGGCTCCGGCAGTACCTGTTGGTAAGGCTGAGCCAATACTTGCTGCCGTTTTTTACCAAAGGTCATTTCCGCCTGGATATTGTAAAGAGCAATGTTTCCCTTTTTGTCCAGGGCAATAATACTGTAAACGATGTTGTTTAGAATATTTTCCAGGTAAGCGGTGGTGCGGATCAAAGCCAAATTTTGCTCTTGCAGACGCATATTCAGCCTTACCCGTTCTATGGTACGAGCCAAAAGTTTTACCTGTAAATCCAAGACATGCAGCAGGTTTTGATTAATCTCGTCCAGCCTGGTTTCTGAAAGAAGAAAAAGTGCGCCCAAAGGTTTGGATGACAGGATGATTGGAAAGATTATAACACTCAAGGGTTTGTTATCCTTGAGCATTAGTGATGGCGGCTTGGGGGAGATATCTTCCAGGGCCATGATCAGGGGGCGTTCCTTGTTGAGTGCCCAGCCGAAATTGCCTATCTCCAGTTGGGTATTTAACAAAAAATCCAACTCCTTATTAAGTTGGGCTGGAAAAACTATATCAAACTCAAAATTTTTTGGAATAATCTCCAGCATGGCCAAAGATTTGTAACTTATCACCTTGTCCAGATTTTGCGAAAATACCTGGTAAACTTGTTCCATATTCTTCTGCTGCAGCAACAACTCTTCAAAGGAACGTAATTGTTCATACTGGGCCAGAAACTGTTTTTGTTCTTCCACGGTTTTTTTGGAAGTAACAATCTGGGCGCTTGGATTTTCAGCCACCTTGTTCTGGTTATCAATTTCGCTGTTCATTACTGCCTCGAAAACACGGTGAAGCGCCTTGTCCCCAACCCAATTTCATAAAATTTTATAATAATTCAATAAAATCTTCTGCCTTTTGAAACTCCTGGGCAAATTCGTACATCAATGGTTCTATATCGTTAATTTTCAAATCGGTATATTCGCGAATCTCTCTAGAAATTTTTGGAATCCGGAAATCTCCGGAGGAACCGATCATTTTACTTCGGGTAAAAATATCGGCTAAAGCGATAATAGCCGCATCTTCCTGATTGTTTTTAGCCCGTTCCGGGAAATGATGATACGTGATGCTCTCATTCAAATCTGGTGGCAAATTCCACATATCTATCAGCCACTTACCGATCTTACAATGATCGTACTCCAACACTTTTTTTTCCGCCTGGTAAAAT
>CAZTWC010000421.1:0-2574 GCA_964617105.1 uncultured Myxococcia bacterium | reverse complement strand
AGTTGCTTGAGTTTATGGTGGCTGGGTTTGGATAACTCGTGTCTTTGGGTGATGGTACTGTCGTTAATATCAGAGAGCCCAAATCGTTTAGTATAATAGACGGAGCCCTGGCGTATATCGTCCCATAGTTTTTTGTTATTCTTCGATTTGTCCGGAGTTGCACTGGGCTGCATGGACATTTCGCGGAATTCTACGGCGGGGCAGGTGTAATTGGATTGGCCGTTGAAATAGCAACTGTTTATAGCCGGGGCCCCTTCGCCTCGGCACCATCTCATTCCACCTTCGCCAAAACATTCCAGGAAACCGTCGCTCTCGGTGGTAAATATTTTATAGGAGAAGAAAAGACTCACGATTTCCGCCTGGTCGGGAATGGAAGTGGTGTTGAATTCGGCAAAAGAGGCGTTGTACCCGAACCATTTAGTCTTGGAGATATTAGTATTCTGAATCAACAGAGGATCGTTGTTCACATATCGTTTCCAGTGCGGGTTAGCGTGAAATTTTTCAATGGTGCCGGTATACTCAGCTGCCCGGATAATGGTTGGATCCACAATTATCGGGTATTTACGCCGCTTCTCCTGCAACCAGGTTATGGGAGTTTGGGTGAAAATGGAGATTTTTCCTTGGTGCCTGACTATCCGGTAACGGCCCTGCACGCTGTTTTTCCGGTTGGCGGTTTCGTAGATAAAAGGAGCGGTCAAATAGTAGAGTTTATCCCCCTCTTTATTAGTAATGGTGATGGTTTCCCCTATTGCTTCTTTTTCAACTGAATGGCCGTTAACCAGGATATCCATCCCCTCTTCAATCTCCATAACTCCCTGAAAGGAGAGAAAACCGCGATTGAAATGAGAAAAAGCGGAATTGTTATGTAAAATATAAGAGTGCTTGATGAAGTTGGCGCCAATACGGTATTCTTCGCTCACTCCGTTAAAATTGTTGTAAAAGTGAACAGTGTTTTTTGTGTCTTTTTGGCTTTTCAGGTCTCGATTGTTAAAAATGCTGGCGACAGGGGATTTTTTATCTGTCGACAACCGGGTTTCTCCGGTCTGTGGAATGGACAGGTTGGCTTTTACCGGTCTGATTTTTTCTAATATGATCTGTTGTTGGTCAAGTTCAACTATCATTTTGGAAGTGCGCCAATTAATACCGTGTTGGCCGGCTATCTCAATCCGCATCATTGGCCGGTCTATTGCGTCCAGGCTTTTCTGGCCGCTTTGATGGGCAAAATAACTGTTCAGGCCATTTTTTAAATTGGCGTATTTCCAGGATTTATCTTCATTGAGGTTGATAAGAGAGGTGTCGATTTTTTGCCATTTTCCCTGGTTATTGAGAAAAAAACGGGGAAACATACTAATTTGAGCAGTTTTGGTGCGGTCAGCGTTTTCAATTATCTCAGTATAGGGGTTGATGGCCACCAAATTTATCCTGCCGGGGTTGATCTGAGCCTGAGCCTTCTGGACAGATGGATTCCTTGGTCCGGGTGGTTTCAACCCTGCCGGCGAAATCGGCGACTGGTGGTTATTTTCGGCCAACTGTCCAAAAGGGGGAGTTGAACCATTTTTCTTTGGAGATGAACTGTCGCTCAAGTTGCCGCAAGCGGTTAAAAGCAAGGATAAAGAGACAGCCATTAACAAAGGTAGTAGATGTTTTTTCATGGATTACTCCGGCAGAATTATTCAATATTGACTATAGACAAAAAACAAGAAATTTAGCCTATAAATTCAGTATTTATATTATAACACAAAACGTTGGGTAGGTTAAATGATTATTTGAGATTTTTCAGGAATTCGACAGGATGGACTATTAACAAAACATTTTCGACCAGGCCTAAGTTGAAAATTATCCGCCATTTGGATTATGAATTTGCCGTTTACCAACTATTGTACGGTTTTTTGATCAGCCTGGAGTTGTAGTAACGCACATCACCGGTTACCTCTTTTCCCAACCAGTCTGGCTTTAAAAATTGTTCATCTTCGGTGTGTAGTTCCACCTCCGCTAAAATCAATCCCTGGTTCAGGCCATGAAATACATCCACCTCAAAGGTGTGTTTTTCTGATTTAATCAGGTAACGGGTTTTTTCAATCAAGCCCGGCTGGCAGATCTTAAGTAGTTGGCGGGCCTCTTCAATCTCTATCTCCTTTTCCCATTCAAAGCGGGTGGTTCCAGATTTTGAACTTTTCCCTTTTATGGTCAGGAAAGCCCGTTCTTCCCGGATTCTTATACGCACTGTCCTCTCTGGCGATGAGCAAAGGTAACCCTGAAGGATTTGAAATTTTTTAAAGGCTTCAGGGTTACCTTGATCCCCGGAGTTTTTAAAGGCTTTGACGTTATTAACATCTTTGACCAGGAATTTTTTTTCGATTTCAAAACCCATGTTATTGTTCATCTTTCCAGGTCCGGAGTATTTTAAATACCTGGCCGGGGCAGGATAATTTCATCTGGGAAAAGTTTTCCGCTGCTTTTTTTACCTCAGGAAGATGGCAACGCAAAAAAGGATTAGTCTCTTTTTCCTGCTTGAGGGTGGAGGGAACAGCAGCCTGGCGGGCTTTAATTTTTATCCTGGTTTGCTCTATTCTT
>CAZTWC010000420.1:0-2577 GCA_964617105.1 uncultured Myxococcia bacterium | reverse complement strand
GCTATTATCCAAGCCAGAATGGGCGCCAGCCGTCTTCCGAACAAAATCATGGCTTCCATATGTGGAAAACCTATGCTGGCCCATATATTAGATCGGGTAAAAAGTTGTAAAAACATTGACAGTATTGTTGTGGCCACTACCACTGAGCCAGTTGACAGTGAGGTTGTCATTTATTCTAATAAAAATGGAGTTTTGAACTACGCCGGTTCACAGGAAGATGTTCTCGATCGATACTATCAGGCGGCAAAATCGGTTGGAACTGATATTATTGTCAGAGTTACCGCCGATGACCCCTTTAAAGATCCTGAAATAATTGATCGGGCCATATCAATATTTTTAAATAACCGGCAATGCGACTATGTGAGCAATACCATTGAGCCAACTTTTCCCGAAGGATTGGATATAGAGGTTTTTTCCTTCCATGCCCTAAAAAAGGCCTGGCAGCAAGCTGAACTACTATCTGAACGGGAGCATGTAACACCATATATCTGGAAAAATCCTGATAAATTCAAGATAGTTAATTATAAACATTGCCAAAACCTTTCTCATCTTCGTTTAACCGTTGACTATCCGCAGGATCTGGAATTTGCCCGGCAGATTTATAAACGGTTATATAGGGGTCAAATATTTTATCTGGGTGATATTATCGCTTTGCTGAACAAAGAACCGGAACTTCTTAATATTAATCAGGGCACTGTTAGAAACCAGGGATATCTAAAATCATTGCAGCAGGATAAAGTGACAAGGAGATAAAACAGTGACCACAATAATTGAACGAATTGGCCATCGGGAGAAAAACTATATTCTCAAAGTATTAGACCAGCAGTTCAGGACCTCCGCCGGATCTGATATGACCGGCAGACTGGAGAAGGAGTTTGCCAAACTCATGGGGGTTGATTTTGCCATCGCTTTTAACAATGGCACCGCCACCATGCATGCTGTTCTGGCGGCAACTGGTATTGAAGAAGGGGATGAGGTAATTGTTCCGCCGCTGACCATGGCCAGCACCTCTTTTGCGGTTTTTCAGGCCAGGGCTCTGCCGGTTTTCGCCGATATTAATCCCCGCACCTTTACCATTGATCCAGAGTCGATTAAAAATAATATCACTCCCAGAACCAAAGCCATTATCCCGGTATCAATCTACGGTTTATCTCCGGATATGGATTCCATTATGGAAATAGCCAGAGAAAATAACCTGTTGGTGCTGGCAGATGATGCTCAATCTTTACTCTCTTTTTATCATGGTAAAATTGTTGGTTCTATCGCTCATGCTTCCAGTTTTAGTTTTCAGAGTTCCAAGCATATTACCAGCGGTGAAGGGGGCATGGTGGTGACTAATGACCACCATTTGGCAGAAAAAATCAGACGCTTTAACAGCCTGGGGTACCGTACTGTTAAAGCCGGCCAGGGAAAAATCACCGACGCAATTATCCAGGACCCCAACTACCTCCGTCACGATTCCATCGGCTGGAACTATCGGATGCCTGAACTCTGTGCAGCTGTGGTATTAGGGCAGTTGGAACATGTTGATGAGATTGTCAGTATGCGTAAAAAGACCGCTCAACTCTATAGTCAGATGGTTCAAAACTGTGAGTGGATGATTCCCCAGGCAGTTGGGCCAGGTCAGGTCCATTCCTATTGGAGTTTTGTGCTGAGACTTTCTGTGCATGCGCCAGTATCATGGAAGGTGTTTTATCAGACCTATCTCGATTTTGGCGGAGACGGCATTTATGCTGCCTGGCAACTTACCTATCTTGAACCGGCACTGTTAAACAAAAAATTCATTTCCAGCCAAACCCAGGATTTTTCACCTGGTTTATGTCCGGTAGCAGAAAAAGTTCAACCCCAATTACTGCAATTTAAAACCAACTATTTTGATCTTTCAATTGCAGAACAAAAAGCCGAGGCATTGGCCAAAACCATACAGCATTTTGGCGGTTAATAAATACACTCAAAGTTAAAATATGATTGATAACACCAGAGAAATTGATAACTACTTGAAACAACTGTTTCCGATTAACCGAAGCATTACCGGGGAGGGTAACCGGCAAACCTTAAAAGCCCTTCAGGCAATTGCTCCCATTGATATTATTGAATATCCTACTGGACTGAGAGTTTTTGACTGGAAAGTGCCAAAAGAGTGGAATGCCAATCAAGCCTGGATAAAAAACAGCCGGGGAGAAAAGATTGTTGATTTTAAAAACAACAATCTTCACCTACTTGGATATAGTTCTCCTGTGCATCAAAAAATGACTCTAGAGCAGTTGAGTTCGCATCTCTATTTTTTAAAAAAAATGCCCAGTGCTATCCCTTACCGGACCAGTTATTATCAAGAAAAATGGGGGTTCTGCCTCAGTTATGATCAATTTCAAAAAGATTTTAATCCTAATGATCTCTATGAGGTGTTTATCGATTCAGAATTAAAAAATGGTTCCTTAACCATTGGAGAAATTCTAATTCCCGGCAGTTCATCGCAAGAAATTTTAATCTCCACCTATATCTGTCATCCATCATTGGCCAATGACAACCTGTCGGGACCAATATTGACCGCATTTTTAAGCCGGGAACTTATTAAAA
>CAZTWC010000419.1:0-2590 GCA_964617105.1 uncultured Myxococcia bacterium | reverse complement strand
GTTACTGGATTTCGGTTGAAGAAAGCGGCGTGAAACCTGTAAAACCTTTTTTCCGACTCCCGACTCTCAGGTCAACTCCAATTTGGGGATTGATCTTATCCTAATTTGGATTGGTTTGGTCTTTTGGCTCTCTTTTCTAATGCCGACAACAAATTTCCTCAGTCAGCCCAATTTTGGCTCTTGTTTTCTCTATTTTTCTCCGTCTATTATTCTGTTTTCAAAGAACTTTGGGCCGTAAAAGCCCATCATGTATTCACATTTACAGGTCTCTCATCGTCGCTTGGCAAGTACAAACCTTACGCCTTTGGTGGAACCATCATCTAAAGTTCGTGTAATTTGTGGTGCTTGCCCCTTTTGTGTAGTTATATTTGATCGTGCACCAGTAGCTGAATCATTGTATAATTTTGCACGGTTACTCATATGGGCATTTTCATCAACCCATTTGACTGAATTTTTTGAAGTTTTTCCAACCAACTTCCTACCTGATTTTCTTACTTTGTTCAAGGCTTTAAGGATTCTTTTAATAGCCACAGAACTACCTGCACCAACACTATAAATTTGACCCATCGGCATCATTGCAGCAGCCCCACCTGAACTAAGAATGGCAGCATCAACTTCATCAAAGCGCAATAGTTCTTTTCCAAATTCGGTCAAAATACCCTTGCTTCCTCTACCGATTTGTGTCCACATATTCTGTTGCCATTCAGGATTTAACATATAATGGTATTTATTTGCATAACTTGGGTATCTATATGAATTTCCGCTATATTGAAATGCCGGATTATTCCGGTTATCTCCAATTCCAATCGCCCCCAACCCTGTAGGATCCCAAAACACCAAAGGCTGATTCCCAACATAGGCAAACATATTCGGCCCGTCAAAATATCCCATAGGATCAGGGCTCATAAACCTACCCCATCCCGGACGGTAAAACCGCATATCGAACCGATGCAAACCCAATGATGGAAAATAAACCTTCCCACCAATCAACAACTGGTTAACTGGATTTTGCTGCAAAGAACCATTGGCAGAATAAGTTTTAGGATCCCCAAATGCCGAATAGGAATAATATTCAGCCAGTTTACCATTTTGGTCTGAAAGGGACTGAATCCGGTTTCCCCACCCATAATGCAGGTAATAGGTATTCTTGCCACTCACCATGGCCACGGGGATTCCGCCTGCTCCCGGCACATAAAACCTGGTCTGCTTCCCTTCCTCCCTGATGATCTGGTTATCGGCATACTGCAATTTCACATACCCGTCAGGTCCCTTCCAGGCAGCCAACCGGCCAAAGGGATCGTAAATAAACGAATATTTCTTGCCATTTTTTTCAGCGGAAACCAGTTGCCCCAGGCCATTGTATTTAAAGGTGGCCCCGTTGGGCAGGGACAGCACATTGCCTTCAGAATCGTTGGTGATTTTGCCATTGTAATCGGTATAGCGGTTGTCCGTTCCAATTATGGGCTTCGTTGGGCGTGTAGAACTACCTGATGAAATTTCAACCCTGTTATCCGCTGCATCTATTCTATAATCAAGCCAGTTTTTCCCCTTTTTCAAATAGGGTGACAACTGATTGTTGACAATATTGCCGGAACGCATAAAAGGCAGCCTGGTAAGCCCATGATTTTCAATGGCAACCCTGCTAAATCCATCATAGGAAAAAATGCTGGAGGATGTCGGGTTTTTCCCGTTTTTCGAATCGATCCTGGCAGGCAGCCCTTTTTTATTCCAATAGAGGCCGAACTGCCTTAATAAATGACCGTTATTAAGGCTTTTCGCACCTGTTTTCCGGCCCTTGCTGTCAAACATCCATAACTCACTTATCCCATTACCAAATCTGATGTTTTTAGCAGCACCAAGACCCAGGTATGTGTAATCTGCCACCTGGGTAGAATTAAAACTCACTGTTTTAACCCTGTTCAAAGGATCATGGACCTGCTTGACCATATTCTGACCAACCGAAATCTCCTCTGGAAGGCCGTATATGGAGCGGGAATAGGAGATAGGTGAACCAAGCAGATTGGACTGTTCCGCCATGGCATAGCCGAAGGAATCCCTCTTAAATGCCATTCTGACATTGTCCTGGGAATCAGCCGGGTTGCCCGATGACTCCGCTGAGATCAGTCCTCTGATATCCCGTTCATACTTGACCTCGGAAATGCCGCTCCAGCCGGAAGTTGAATTTTTATTTTCAGAAGTGATGCGACTGACCATGCCAAAACGGTCATATTCAAATCCGCTGTTGCCGTTATTGCGGTTCCAATAGTTTTGAACCAGACTTGTTCCTTGCAAATAGGTTCTTGTTATAGTGGTATTGTCTGCAAAAACTTCTTTAACCAACCGGTCAGCATTGTCATAAGAGTAGGCTGTTTCATGACCTAGTCCATCAACTAGTTTTTCCACCAATCCATTCTGATACTGATAAGCGACATATTTTTCCTTCTTTCCATTGTCATCCATTCGCCAGACAGTGCTTATTTCACCAAACGGATTGTAATTGTATCTAGGATTGCCTTCAGGACTATACTCTGATTCAACCCGACCGAAATCATCATACTGGCGACTTAAAAACTCCAGCCCGCCAATTGAC
>CAZTWC010000418.1:0-2594 GCA_964617105.1 uncultured Myxococcia bacterium | reverse complement strand
GAATTCGTAATCCTGCCACTCCATACGAGTGTTCTTTTTCGGCACACTCCCGGTTAAGGCGGTGATAAAGCCTCCCAGGGTATCAAAATCTCCCTCCTGGGGAAACTCCAGGTTTATGTGCTCTTCCAGATCTCTGATGGTCACCCTGGCATCGGCAATTAAAACATCATTGCCAAGCGACATGATCATTTTTTCTTCAATATCATATTCATCCTGGATATCGCCCACTATTTCTTCGATAATATCTTCCAGGGTAACAATGCCTGCGGTGCCGCCAAACTCGTCTACCACAATGGCGATATGAATTTTTCTGGACTTAAACTCCTCTAAAAGTTCACTGATTTTTTTGGTTTCAGGAACAAAATAGGCGGGGCGTAACAATCTTGTAATTTTAAAAAGTTCAGAAGAAAAGTTTTCCTGAAAAATTTTTATTAAATCTTTAGCGTATAAAATGCCAATAATATTGTCCATATTCTCACGAAAGACTGGAATACGGGAGTGATGGGTCTGCAGTAAGAACTCCACCATTTCTTGGAAATCATTATTCACATCGATAGCCGCCATATCGGTGCGTGGAACCAGGATCTCTTTGGTCATAATATCGCCAAACTCCATGACAGAGTGGAGCAACTCTTCCTCTCCCTTTTCCAGCACCCCCTCTTTGTGACTCAAATCGATCAGCAATTCCAAATCTCTGGTGGTCAGAGTCTGGGCTTTCGGTAGTTTACCTCCCATCAATATGATCACCAACCTGGAGAAATTGAATAAGAGAACGTGAATGGGATAGAAGAAATAGTAGAAGAATCTCAACACCCTCATAATGGAAACAACAAGTTTATCGGCATTGCTGCGAGCGTAAGTTTTTGGGATGATCTCTCCGAATATCAGGATAATAAAAGTCATGATAAAAACAGCGATGGCCACCGCTTTGTTGGGAAAATATCGATACGTCACATTTGTAGCCAGAGCCGATGCGGCGATATTAGCCAGGTTGTTGCCGATTAAAACTGTGATCAGCACCCGATTTGGTCGCTGTTCCCATAGTTTGAGGCTGGAAGATTTGGCGCCAAGTTCGTTAAGGATTTGTTTTATTTTGACCAGCGTGAGCGATGTTAAGGCGGTTTCGGCTCCGGAAAAGAAGCTACTCAGTATTATACAGCAGGTGATTCCAATGCCTTCCCATAAGGGAATATCATCCAATTCTTATTTTTCCTTATTTTTGTAGTCCGCATCTAAATGGATGAGGAGTTATTCAATAGCAACTATATTTATATGTTAACAAAGCAAAAAGTATAAGACAACTTTTTAACCATCTTTTTTATTAAAACAGAAGTAAATAACCCGCAAATTTACTTACAGGCACTATTATTGGCGTAGCCAACCTGG
This sequence comes from uncultured Myxococcia bacterium, assembly GCA_964617105.1. Taxonomy (GTDB): domain Bacteria; phylum CAZTWC01; class CAZTWC01; order CAZTWC01; family CAZTWC01; genus CAZTWC01. The sequence continues at coordinate 1,208 of CAZTWC010000418.1, read as the reverse complement.
CGGTATTCCTTTTTTTTGGGCCTGGTTGGGAATATCCTCCTGCAGTATCTTGTCTACTTGCCGCAGCCGTTCCTTTAGTCCCTTCAAATCTTTTAGAGCGTTTAAATAGTTTTGCCGATCTAATATCCTCTTTTTGACCAGGTATTTTTTTCGAAGAGAGGCGGTCCTCTGATTGGCGATTAATATTTTTTGGGTTATAGATTGTTTTTCTTTTACCCAGAATTGGACCAATTTTTGCCACTTTCGTTTACCTTCCACATAACTGTTTAACCAATCTCCTTTTTTTGGTCTTATTTTTTGGCTGTTATAGGAGTTCGTTTTATTAACGTTTCTTTTTTTCAAGCGATGGTTTTTTTTTCCTTTCTTTTTCTTTTCTGATTTTTCTTTCTTTTGTAAGTATTTTTTTAATACTGATTCAGGAACACTGTCGATATTGTCGGTAAAATGAGTAACACCGTTTTTATCTTGCCATTGATAGTTGTCAACAGCATAAACATAGATAGGCCTAAAAAATAAAAATGAATAGAAAAAGAAACAGAGAAAGAAAAATGATGTTAGGTGGTGGGGAGCATTTATTATATTTAAAAGCAGCAAAATTATCTTAAGGTGAGTAGGTACTCAGCAGTTTGATGGGATAGGTATTCGGCAATATTGATTTCCTGCTCGGTAAAGACATTACTGCCAACCTTGTTTATCAGTTCCAGGGCGCCCAGAACCCGGCCAGAAACTTGAATCGGGCAGCATAAAATAGATTTGGTGTCATAACCGATTTTTTGACTTATTTCGGCAAAAAAACGAGGATCCAGTTTGACATCAGAGATGGTCAGCGCCACGCCCTCTTTGGCGCAAAAGCCAACGATCCCTTTTCCCATGGGCACGGTAAACTTCATCACTTCTTTTGCCTTAGGGCCTTTGGCCGCACCGAACTTAAGGTATTTGTCGTTAATATCGGCTAAAAAGATTGAGCCAGATTCAGCATTGATCTTTTCCATAGTGAGGTTCAGCATAAACTGGAGTCCTTTGCTCTCATCTTTACTGAATTGATAGACCTCCTGGGCTTTTGCAAACAGATCCATCATAATATCTTCAAATTCTTCACCTGATAACTGTCGACCTATCATTTCCTCTTCTGCTGCCGGTGCAGTAGTGCCACTTAAGGAAGTTTCCTGAGATGGGACAATTCCTTCTCCCGGTGCTAGATTGGAGAT
>CAZTWC010000417.1:0-2605 GCA_964617105.1 uncultured Myxococcia bacterium | reverse complement strand
TGATGCAACAGGGATTCAATTTCTCTCAGAGCCCCAAAAACCAACCCCTGGTAATAATAGTTGGAGTGCTGGTCGCCGTTAAGATATTTTCCCATCAATTTGTTATTGAGATCACTAAAGAGGCTGCTGCTGCCGGCGAAAAAGGCGCTGTCCAGTATCTGGGAAATAATAACAATATTTTTGGGTGCACCATTGAGCAGATGATCATATTCCTCCATAGTCCCCGAATAATAGGGACTTTTGAGCACTTCGGCCAAATAAAAATGTAGTTTGATGGTCCGTTTCCAACACTGTTGACTCAAGGAGGTTATATAGGGATTTAGAAGTTGTTTATCTTCCTCTTCCCTTACTGCTATCCATAGATCTAAATCCTCCTGGTCACAGATATTACCGGTGTTGATAATGGCATATTCCGGCAACTTTTTTCCCTTGGACAACTACTCCAGGATCACGTTAAGGGTCGCTTTGTTGATAATCAGGTAATCATTTCGCAGTTTCCTCAAAAAGCGAATATAGAGTTCCGTTGGGTGCGGTCCAGTTTGTATGGCCAACAGGTGTTGCAGGAATTCGGCGTTTAGGGACAGGTAGTGGTGGGCGTAAAATGTACTGAGATTTTTTAAGGCATGTTTTTTTTCACCGGACAAGTTAACAATGGTATTGAGATTATCTTCGAACTCAGGGCCGATGTGAGAAAAGTTGATAGAGTCGTAACAATGATTTTCGGTTAGAAGTTTTTCCAGGGGACCCAAACCACTGTCAATGAAATGGTAGAATTTATTAAGATGGTTACCAAAGAGATCTTTTAGTTTAAAATATGATAGAGTACTATTATTCATTAAATATTTATTAAAACTATTATTGACATTAGTCTTTATAATCGCTAGTCCGTATATATTGCCGCACCAGTTCCATCTCTGCTTCGCCGATTTCAGTAAAGTTTACTCCCATGCCCAGTTTTTCTTTACCTGGGATATTCACTATTTCACCTTTGGCGATAATGGCGTCTCTATTTCCTGGCAAATTAAATTTGATGGTTATTATAGTTCCAATCGGATGGGGTATGGTCTGATCAAAAAAGATCCCACCCTGGCTCAAGTTAGTCGCCCTTAAAAAATATATAGAATTGTCATCTGGCTGTTCTTCAACCCATATCTCCAGGGCAATTCTTTTATCTTCCCGGCGTTCCCCTACTCTCCGGTCAATTTTTTCAGCTATAGGAATTTCTCTTTTTCTCCGCTCACTCATATAATCTTACCTTCTGATGCTTTTGCCTTTATTAAAGCTGTATAAATGATATAATATTACACTTTTATTGTCAATTGAGATAATGTAGTTAAATTTGCTCCATGAAGTATAAAGAAATTTTTAACCTGGTGGCGGCCTTGAATATACTAATCGGCATCTGTATGCTGATTCCCCTGGGTATTGCCTTTTATGACCGAGTTGATTACCTCCCTTTTATTGGTAGCATCTTGATCACCATGACGCCAAATTCCCTGATTTTTTATTTCACTCGTGGACAAAAACGGGAAATCGGGCACAGGGAAGGTTTTGTTATCGTCAGTCTCGGTTGGTTTAGCTGCTGTTTATTTGGCTCTCTGCCCTTTATCACCAGCGGTCAGATACCGGAAATTACCAATTGTATTTTTGAATCAGTAAGCGGTTTTACCACTACCGGATCCTCGATTTTACCAAATATTGAGACATTGACCAGACCCCTTCTCTTCTGGCGATCCCTTACTCACTGGCTGGGCGGTATGGGAATAATTTTGATCTCAGTAGCTATCTTCCCCCTTTTGGGAGTTGGCGGTATGCAGTTATTCAAAGCAGAAGTGCCGGGTCCGGTAACCGACAAACTAAGCCCCAGAATCGGTGAAACCGCCAAAATTCTCTGGAAAGCCTACCTGCTGATCTCTGGAATGGAAGTGGTGCTGCTATTAGCAGGCGGCATGAATCTATTTGACTCGCTATGCCACACTTTCGGCACCATGGCTACCGGAGGATTCTCCACAAAAAATGCCAGCATAGGCCACTATAACAGCCCCTATATTCAATATGTAATCACCTTGTTCATGCTGGTGGCCGGGATAAATTTCAGCCTCCATTTTATCGCTATGAAGGGAAAAGTCTGGCAGTATATAAAAGACTCAGAGTTTAGATTCTATATAGCGGTTTTTTTGCTCTTTTCATCAGCCATATTTTTCAGCCTGTTATACAGTCATGGTTATACTTTGGAAACATCTTTCCGCCTGGCGATTTTTCAAGTGGCCAGCATCTTGACCACCACGGGGTACGCTACCCATGATTTTGCTACCTGGACCAACTCGGCAGTTCCATACATATTTATTATGACGCTGATGTTTATGGGAGGGTGTTCCGGCTCCACCGGCGGCGGGCCTAAAATTATGCGGATCATGTTGATGCTTAAAATTGGGGTTAGAGAAATTTATCGCCTGATCCATCCCCGCGGCGTGTATCATATTAAATTAAATCAAAAAACCGTTAATGAAGATATTCTCCGCTCCATAGCCGGATTTATGGCTCTTTATCTGGGGATTTTCGTGCTCGGTACCCTGATATTTGCCTTTTTAGAAGGGGATTACAC
>CAZTWC010000416.1:0-2608 GCA_964617105.1 uncultured Myxococcia bacterium | reverse complement strand
AGCGTCCAGATCTTCTTTTTCCGGTTGAATCAACCGTGATCAGATGCCGGGAGGTAATATCACCTTTACTAAAAGAGGTGGGGGTTAATAGAAACAGATCTCCTGAACAACGGGCGCTTAAATTACCGTCATGATTGGCAACCCACTGTTTGTGGTACACCAAATGGCTATATTTTACCATAGCCTCTTTCAGACGGTTATCATTCATGAGTTAATATCCACCTGCTTAGTTAATATCCACCTGATCAACTATTCCCACAATCAATGAGCGGATTGGTATTTTTGGTTGTCCTAACAGTTGCCGAACTCCGTTGCCCTCAGACATTACCAGAACCCGATCTCCAACGCCGGCTTGCACCATATCCACAGCCAGGTAATGCTTTCCGGTTGAGCCGCCTTGGCTGTCTAACGGTTGGACAAGAAGCAATTTCAAACCCTGGTAACAGGGATGCTTTATGGTTGAAACCACTGTTTTTAAAACCAGGCATATCTTCATGAGTTAACCTGGTCTACAATACCAACTATGGCAGCGTCAACCGGGACAAAAGATTCATCCAGGGCCATAGACGCCTCTCTGCTGCCTACCATGTAGACATAGTCTCTAGGGCCCGCCATTACAGTATCACAAGCCACTAACGGGTCGCCATTGGGCTCATAATTCCCATCTATGGGTTGAACCAACAACAGTTTAATTCCTTCTAAACCCTGGTACTTATAAGTAGCTACCACCGAGCCCATAACTTTTCCCAAAAACATTATAACTTTAACCTCACCTTTAAATTTGTTTAATAGGATAAAGATAGGTGAAATGGGATATCGAATTGCACTTTTTTATTACCGGTCAACTGTGGAAATCGCCAGCGTTTGATCCTCATTTTTACACACTTTCCCACTTTGTGATTTCGGTATTTTCGGTTACGAATAATAACATCCTCCACCTTGCCGCTGGTTAGTATAATTATACTTATATCCATTCGCCCTTTTAAGGATGGATCTTTTTTTAGGGCTTGTTCATAACAAAACTTAATAGCATTTTTTTGCCGTTTTATCTCTTTGATAATGGTTGAATGATCGGATGGATCAATCTTGCCACCAGCGGGGATACTACCTCTGTCATTCCCGCCCGACTTTGAAAGAGAGGTCAGGGGAACTCTGGCACCGCCCTTTTTCATATTTTGAAACATTAGTGCGTACTGTTTATCCATCTTTTTCCGATTGACGTTACTACTTCCCGGTGTGGGCATACTTTGAAACATAGGCGCATTTAAGGGGCCATTCAAATTTTTTGCATCCGATCTGGTCATTCCTCTGGTGCGTCTGGAGCGAGATAAGTAGCGTTTACGCTGTTTTTTCCTTTTTTCCTTTAATCCAAAAAGCCTTTTCTGCATGGCCAATCTCTCTTCATTGGATAAAGCGCTGTAACCAACCGTAGGGCCGGTGCCAATAGAAAAGAAATCCATTTTGTCAATAACATCGAAACTGCCTAAAATATAGATTAAAGAAACCACACCAAAGCAAATCAAACTAACTATTAAAACGATAGACATCCCCAATTTCTTTTGGGAACTTTTTTTATCCAGGCCGGCTCTGAGGATAAAAACCCCGGTGGACTCGCCTCCATCAAAAGATGGGGTGATATAGTAGATCTCAGAATTCTGATCCCGCTCATCCAAAATTGGTTTATTTAGAGCATCTTCATCTATCTCCTGGATAAAAAAGGACTCCAACTCATTGTCAATCACCTCTTCATCTAACTGGTGATCGGGTTTTTTACCATCATGTAACGCCAATTCCAGTTGCTCTGCCTTGGCGATTAGATCGGTTTTGCTGAGTTCATCTTCTTGGTCTTCTGATTTGTATTCTGGCTTTTGTTCAGTTTTTTCAATTAAAGGTTCTGTTAATACGGGTTTTTCTTTTTCTGCATCAGGCTCTTTTGAAGATTCAATTGGAGTTTTAACCGGCAGTTTCGGGGGCAAAGGGGGCGGTTTGACTGTTTCCGATGCGACAGGCATTGAAGTGGCTGGTTGCTTGGGAATTTTTTCAACTTGTTCACCGGGAGGATCGGGAACAGTTTTGCCTTTAATTACCATTAGTTGGGAACATTTTTTGCAGCGAATCTTTAAAATGCGTCCCTTTACTTTTTCATCGCTTATTGCATATTTGGTCTGGCATTTGCCGCACTTGAATTTCATAATTTTTAGAGTTCTATTATGGTAAAAACTGAAAAATTAAGCCCATTATAAAAATGGGGGGTAAAAAGTTGTAAAATTATAACACTATCAAAATTTATATCAAGGTATAAATCTCTTTATCCCACTCCGGCTTAGACAGTAAAGAATTTTAACTCCAGCCTTAATGGAGCCTAAAAAAGTTCCGCTAACTTTTGATTTTCCTATCCTGGAACGGTAGGATACTGGAATTTCTGTTATCCGCAACTCTGATTGAATTGCATTAATCTGCATCTCAATGGTCCAGCCATAATTTTCATCTTGCATGTTCAGTTTTTTTAAGGCTGAAAAAGATATGGCCCGCATTGGTCCCAGGTCAGTGTATTTATACCTCACATTCCGCACCCCCAACTCTCTAAATTCTAGTAATTTTAATTTTC
>CAZTWC010000415.1:0-2624 GCA_964617105.1 uncultured Myxococcia bacterium | reverse complement strand
ATATCTCGCTGGCTCTCAGTCCACAATATATACTAATCAAGGCAATCTCATAAACCTGATAGTTTTTCAGTCTCAACTCTGCCAACAGCAGTTCTGCTTCTTCACCTGACAACCACCGCCGCCTTTTATTATCGAATTTTGGCAATTTCACTTGCTTGGTAGGGGACTCATCGAAAACTAGCCCCTCAACTCTGGCTTTATTCCATATCTGGCGGATCACAGCAAAAGCGTATTGGATTGAACGAGGCGCTCGTCCAGCTTGAGTCATGTTGTTTTTGATCTTTTCAAGATGAAAGGGGCTTATTTCGGCAAAAGGTAAGTCACCGATCACAGGGGCGATCCACAATCTGAATAAGCTTTCTTCTCTTATATAGGATTGACGCTTTTTATTTTGTTGGGCAATGGGGAAATAGGTATTGGTGAAGTAGTCTGTAAAGGTGATTCTCTCTTTTTCAACCTTTTCTCGTTCCTCTTGGGCTGATTCCCGTTTTTGTTTTAATGTTTGAGGGCCATCTCCTGTCAGATGTCTATTTTTTAGGTCTGCGAGTACCAGAGAAACTTTTTGGGCATTCCAGCCAGCAGAGGCCCAACCGATTGATTCTTCTTTTAATTTTCCATTGATTTTATATCGGATAGTAAAATACCTGTCTGGTTTTCCGTTATGCTTTCTCGTTGGATGATTCCCGTAACGAACACCTCGATATTGAGTTCGATGCCATTTATAGCCCATAATCGCTCCTTTATTTATCCCACTCCTATCCCACTTTTGTGTTATTTATCCCATTATTATCCCACCAAATATATGTTCTCGTGGGATACTAAATGATAGTATAACTCAATAATATCAACTTAGTCAAGGTTTTGTGTTTTTTAGGGAAATTATAGGAAGAAATAATGAAGGGACTTAAAATCCCTCGAGGCTAGTCCTTGTACGAGTTCGATTCTCGTCCTCGGCACCAAGAGTAGAGAGAGGCTGCGGCATGTCATGTGCCGCAGCCCTTTTTGTTTTGGGGGTTTGCGGGATGTTGGAGAGGGGAGGGTTGCGCTGGGGGCGGGGTGTCAAATTAGGTCCTGAGAAAAAACAGGTTGCGATAAATATTAAAGTGCCAGGAGAATGGAAAGAGTTGGTTGACCGGGCTGCAGAATTGAAAAAAGTAGATAAAAATAAAGTTTGGAATCTATTGATATCGGAATCAGTCGAGGTATTGAAAAAGGAATTAAAGGCAGCGCCTTAAGGAATTTGAGGGCCAAAAATTGGCGGATATAATCCGCGGGCTTCAAATGTGCAAAAAGGCGATAAAAACAATAAGATACACAGAATAGGGTCCGATAAGTGACATTATGCAAACTAAAAGAGCAATTTCAAACTAAATTTGCTCAACAATTAAGCATATTTGGCCAATAACTACATCCACCCACATACCAGATGTTGGGGATGGGGGGGTTTGAGCCAGTTTGGTACCAACTCCCCCCTTTTCTTCCATCTTTCCTATTGCCCAAAATGACTTAAAAAAATAGTAACTGCCAAGTTAATAAGACTTTGTTAATAGAGATGAGTTGTTGAGGCAGATTTTATAAGATAAATAGGAGGACTTGAAGATAAAAAACATGAGTGCATCCGCATCCGGCACTAAAGAGGAGCCAGGGAGCAATGTTAAAGCCAAATCAGATTTGAATAGGTCCATTTCTATAGGTGTATTAAAAATGCTTAACTGTTGGGTGTGGTAGTAACTACTTTGGAAGCGGGCCTTTTATGCGGCCTTGACAAACCACGATTTTTGTTATAACATTGGTATAACAGTGGGTGACATATGGTGTTCAAAGTAACTGCTTTTGAGTGGGATGATTTCAACCGGTCAGAACTTTCAAATCACGATATATTCGAAAATGAGGCTGAGACTGTTTTTATTGGTAAATGTTACTGGTGGAAAAGTCGTGTAGTAAAAGGCGAAAGACGTTACAGGGTTACTGGTAAAACATTTGATGGGCGATTTTTAACCCTTGTGGCTACAATAAAATCGAAAGAAAATATTCGCGTAATCACAGGTTGGGATGCAGAAGATTGGGAAATTAAAAAGTGGAGGTCAAAAAAATGAAAAGCAAAAAAACAATCCCCTCTTTTAAGTCAGAAGAAGAGGAATCTCGTTGGTATCAAAAGCATAAAGCAGACTTGGATGATTATTTTGACGATATGAATGAGGCCGAAACACCAGAAATTTCGATTGAACTACGAAAACAAATCTTAGAAAAAGCCATGACTGATCGCATAGGCCTGCGAATTCCACCGATACTCAAAACAATTCTAAAAGAGGCGGCTATCAAGAAAGGTTTCCGCTCTTACAACGAATTTATTAGGCAAAGTTTGACGCAGGTGGCTCTCGATGTTTTAAATAATGACGATTTAAAACGTATTGCATCTTTGTAATGATAGTTGCCCATGGTTAGGGACTAGGGATGCCTAGGTGGGGCCAATTTAGAGGATCAAAAGGGGCATGTTTAGTGTATCAAACCCAAATGACAGTGAGCATTGAGAGAAGCCCCGAATCTATGCACAAACGATACCGAGCCACCCTGGGAACCGGATGGTGCTCCGGGTGAGCATTTGAACAGGGTGGTCTGAACTG
>CAZTWC010000414.1:0-2627 GCA_964617105.1 uncultured Myxococcia bacterium | reverse complement strand
TCACCCTTTTAGCCGCCAGTTTTCCCATCATTCTGATAGTTGAGGTTACTAATCGCTGAAAACCCAGATGGCTACCCAGGGGCGTGCCCGGCAGCCCGAAAAAAACCTGCTGTTCTTTGACGGCAAACAACAAAGGTTTTCCCGGTTTCTGCCGCACCCCATGAAATATGGTTTTGGCCCCAAACTCATCCAGGGCATGAGGCACAATATCGTATTTTCCCATGGAAACACCGCCGGTAAATGCAACAATATCAACATCCTTTACCAGATCAAGAGTATCCAGTAAGGACTCCATAGTATCCAGGGCATGAAGGTGTTTAGCATCCTTTATCCCCCAATTTCGGGCTTTGGCCAACAACATAGGTCCATTGGAATCACGAATCTGGCTCTGTCCCGGGGTGGCGGTTTGGGCCACAATCTCATCTCCGGTGGTAATTATGGCCAGGGAAGGAGAGGGAAAAACCTTGACTTCGGTCATTCCCATAAAAGCCAGCACCGAGATTACCAGGGGAGAGATCTCAGTCTCCTTTGACAACACTTTTGAGCCCTTTTGACATTCACACCCTTTTTGAGCAAAGCTTTGACCCGGTTTGATTAAAGCGGGCAACAGCACTTTATCTCCATCCCGTTTGGTGTCTTCTACCTTAACCACCGCCTGGGTTCCATCAGGACAGGGTGCTCCAGTCATAATCTCGGCGCAAATCCCATCTGTCAGTGAGGTTTCATCATGAGAACCAGCGGGGATTTCAGCGCCAATGGCTGTCAACTTTCCAGCATCTGCCAGCCGAACCGCAAATCCATCCATCATGGCCCTGGTAAAGGGGGGATAATCATGTTCAGAAACAATATCCTGGGCCAAAGCCAAACCCAATGTATTTTCAATTGGTTCAATTTTTGGGGTCTTGAACTCCAAATGCTCCATTACCAAATCCAAGGCTTTATCCGGCTCAATCAACTCTCTCATTTTCGTTTCTCCTAAAAGCGCACTTAAAAATTCGCGTAAATCCTAAATTAGTTGCCAGAGTATAAAATTATTATGTTGCCATATACGATTTTAAAAACCAAGTAGTTTTCTTTGATGGGTTATTTCATAACGCTCAATCCTGGGACAAGTTCCCATTATCTTTTGTGTCCCGATCTGTTTTATGATAATATTTGGGTATATAACTCTTTGCAGCCTGGTTTTTGTTATCAACCCGGGATTGAAACTCAGGGTTCTTTTTTGGTTCTTAAATGGTTGAGTATGAATAAGATTGAAATTGAAGAGATAGAGATTGATCTGCTGTTAGAGGCGATTTATAAAAGATATGGTTACGATTTTCGGCACTATTCCAGATCTTCTATAAACCGGCGGATTAAGCACTTCTTGAGTATATCCGGTTTAAAAAGTATTACTGCCATGACCGAAAAATTACTTTTCGATAACTCTTTCTTTCAATCAATGGTTAATAATTTCTCCATTACCGTTACAGAGATGTTCCGGGATCCAAAATTTTATCTTACCTTACGAGAAGAAGTGATCCCCTTTTTAAAAACCTATCCTTTTATTAAAATTTGGCACGCAGGCTGTGCCACTGGAGAAGAAGCTTATTCCCTGGCGATTGTCTTACATGAAGAAAATTTTTTAGATAGAACCAGGATTATTGCCACTGATTTTAATGATCTTGCCCTGGAGCAAGCAAAATCTGGTGTTTTTCCTATACATAATTTGAAAATATTTGCTGATAATTATCAGAACGCCGGAGGTAAAGCCACTTTATCCGATTATTATAAACCTAAATATGAATCAATAATTATAAACCAGAATTTGAAGGACAAAATTTATTTTGCCAATCACAATCTGGTGGTGGATAAAATTTTTTGCGAGGCAAACTTAATACTGTGCCGCAATGTGCTGATCTATTTTGATAAAACATTACAAAACCGGGTTTTAAATTTGTTTCACCAGAGCCTGACTTATGGCGGTTTCCTGGGCCTTGGAAACAAAGAGAGCCTTCAGTTTTCAGATATATATGAAGATTATGTAGAGATAGAAAATAATACCAGAATTTATCAGAAAAAAACAAACAGGAAGCCCTTTTGGTAACGAGCCAATCAATTTGACAAAATCCACAGAGGGTGATATAATTTTGTACTAGTTTATCTCATCATTCCAAGGTGGTTTCATAGGTGAAAAAATTTCTTAGCATATTGATACTGTGCATGTTTACCTTTTTGGTATTGCAACAGGTTCTGTATGCTGCTACCGAACATGCTGAACATAATTCTTCGCAGGCAGAACAACACCAGGATGGTTCTCCTTGTTCCGATTCCAACGACCAGGAGCCCTGTGATCAAAGTTGTCCTTGCCTCTGTTGTCCAGGACATGGGAGCCTTTTGTATAATAGTATGGTTACCTTAACCAGCAATCCCTTTCTTAAATCATTACAACCTTTCAATGCCTTAAAAAAAGTCCTTCTTCAGGGATTTCTCTCTAAAATTTACCGACCTCCTGAGTTTTAAAATTCTCCACACATTGTTACATTCATAACTTAGGGCTCGCTCAGAATGCGAAGTGCCCAGGGTTCATTCTCTCAGGTCTAGACTGCCGTAGAGATAAGGAGAATTTTGATGTTTAGAAAGCGAAA
>CAZTWC010000413.1:985-2637 GCA_964617105.1 uncultured Myxococcia bacterium | reverse complement strand
CAGGTATCGGACCAACTCCTCTTTATAACCGTCACCTGATAATTATGCCGGCAAAGAAGCGACAGCAGATGACTGCCCAAAAAACCAGTGGCTCCGGTGATTAAGACTTGTTTACTCATTCCACACCTTCCACAGAGGCTGGTTGGAATTCCACAGGTTTTCTAACTCCCGTTTGTCCCGGAGAGTGTCCATGGGTTTCCAGAAACCCAGATGTTTATAAGCAACCAGTTGACCCTCCTGGGCCAAATTCTCCATAGGCTCCCGTTCCCAAATGGTTTGATCACCCTCAATATAATCAAATACCTGCGGTTCCAGCACAAAATATCCGCCGTTAATCCAGGCATTACCACCGTTGGGCTTTTCCTGAAATGAGATCACATTTCCCATCTGATCAATTTTGGTGGCTCCAAAACGGCCAGGAGGCTGAACCACGGTATGACAGGCATATTTCCCTTTGCTTTTGTGAAACTCTACCAGCGCCGGAATATTAATATCACCTACACCATCGCCATAAGTGAGCATAAAAGTTTCCTGACCAACATATTTCTGGATCCTCTTTATCCGCCCCCCTATTTGAGTTTGCAAACCGGTATCAACCAGGGTGATTCTCCAGGGTTCGGCTTTTGAACTGTGGTATTCCATCTGATTTTTGCTGAGATCAATGGTTACATCGGTCTGATGAAGAAAATAGTTGGCAAAATATTCCTTGATATAATAGCCCATATATCCCAAGCAGATTATAAAATCGTTATAACCATAATGGGAATAGATCTTCATTATATGCCAGAGGATGGGTTTTCCGCCGATCTCCACCATGGGTTTAGGTTTTAAACCGGTCTCCTCTGATAATCTGGTGCCGAACCCGCCTGCCATTAATACAACTTTCATCTTCATAATCCTTATTGAACGTAGGGGATATGACAAAAATCCTCAATCTCCTTAAAACCCCTCTTAACCAGTGTGGCTTTTATCTCTTGATAAAAACTGGATAAAATCAAAATATATCCCTTATTATTTGGGGAGATATCATCGATATGCAAAATAGGTTTATCTAAAAACAGTTCGCCAGAACGATCATGATTGCTATCCAGAAAAGCGTTAATCAGGGGAGTAACCTGGTGCTGTTTTACAAATAGTTGCCGGGCAAAACTTCCTGTACCATACCCATATACTTGTGACCGGTTTTTCTGCAGCCAGGCCACAATATTATGAAAGATCTGCATTTTTAAAGAGTTAAAAAACATCTCCACCAGATTTCTGCTAATATCTTGTTTCTCCAGTTGTAGGACCTCTTTCTCCACCAAATCAATGATAGTGTTTATATAAGCCAGGTTGAATAGCTCGGTTGTGGAACCAAGAGCGCAATCGGGAAGTTTAAAGGAGACAAATTTCATAATGTTAGAAAGGGTTTTAAAAAAGATCTTATCATCGATAATTTTTAAAAACCTGGCATCATTGGCAAAGTGAAAATAGTCAAGATAACAGAGAGTTCCAATGGTAGTTGAGGCCCGTTCCGGGTGCTGCCGGATCATGGATAGGGGTTGATTTAAAAAATATGCGTCACTTTGGGATAATATTTTTAAAAATAGTATCAAATCAAAAGAGCCTTGGTAACTGTATCTTTCAGGAGCCAAGAAAGATTTAAAGGGATT
>CAZTWC010000413.1:0-975 GCA_964617105.1 uncultured Myxococcia bacterium | reverse complement strand
ATATTGCTGGGTTCACCGGGAAACCATTCAAAAATATCTATACAGTAGTTAATCAGTTTATTGCCAGAAATAATTCCCGATGGATAATCGGCATAGTCATGATAACCCGGTTCAGCCAAAAATTCTTCATTGTCATCAACCAGGATCCGGCGGGTAAAAACCAAACCAGCGCCGGGGTTATTTTCCAGGACTCTATAGGTTTTTTCCAGAAAATCAGGAGCAATCAGATCATCGGACATCATCATCTTTATATACCTGGCCCGGCAATGGGTCAAAGCCCTGGTGATATTTTTCAACGGCCCAATATTTTTTTCGTTGATATTGTAGATAATCTCCATATCTGAGTAGTTATTTAGATACTCTGGCGGCGCCTGCTTATCAGAATCGTTATCAAAGATGATAACATTAAAATCCTTAAAAGACTGCTGCGCCAAACACTGCAGTATCCGTTCAACATATCTTTCCCTACCCTGATGGGTTGGTATCACCACATTGATGGCCACTGGTCTGTTAGAGTTGGAATTCATTGAGATTTACCCCTGTTGAAAGTTAAAACTTTCAATAAACTCAGTTAAGTGATTAATATTGGCATCAACGGTAAACATATCCCGGTGTTTTTCGGTAATCTTATAGATATCAGACCAGTTGGTATCCTGGATGATGTTTTTAATTCCCTGAATTTCCGATAGTTCTATGGGGACAAAAAACTCAGGCGGGTATTTGCTTAACATCCCCAAATATGAGGTGCGGTTCATAAAAATGGGTAATCCGGCAGACCCTAAAAGCATAATACTGGATGATGCGGTGTATAGTCTGAACAGTAACATCAGATCCTTGATAAAGGGAGAACTGATATCATTGATCATTCTTACCCAATAGTGGGAACTGTCTGTGACCCATCCGGCATGGCACTTGCTCACCTGATAGATCAACTCCTCCTGGCTGGGTTTCGATTTGAGCAGATGAAAATACTCT
>CAZTWC010000412.1:0-2649 GCA_964617105.1 uncultured Myxococcia bacterium | reverse complement strand
AGTGTATCCGTCACCATCATTGTCAGTATTGTCTCCACAGGCAGTATCTGAATCCTCTTTACCCATAGCGCCCGAACCGCCCCCACTGCTGCTGCCGCAAACCGAAACCGCGGCATTCTTACTGCAACCATAGTCGTCACAGTCAGTGTATCCGTCACCATCATTATCCAGGCTATCGGCGCAGGTGGTATCGTTATCCTCAGTTGGCCGGTTTCCGGTGCCGCATACTGTTACCTCGACATTAGCGTTGCAATCATCATCATCGCAATCCGCTTTGCCATCGAGATCATTATCAATGCTGTCGTTGCACAGAGGATCAGTGTTTTCCGCCTCCTGCTTACCTCCAGCAGCCGGCACCGAATCCCTGGAAGTGCCACAGGCAAACAGCAATAAAAATAGTAGGGGCAAACAAAACACAAGTACCTGCATAGTAATTTTTATTTTTTTCAAAACCATTTACTCCTTTAAAAAATAATTTAATAATGAAAAGAATTCCCGGGATTTTAATGCCGGGTTGACTAAAATTTCTTTTTAATACCTTCAGCGCCAGTACTCTCAACAAGCACTTAAAAATCTGGCTAATATTTTTTTGGTGGCCCCACTTTCAAAAATCACCGTGGCCTTGCACTCCTCACCTCTTCCTTCAGTAGATTTCACCACTCCTCTGCCGAATTTTTTATGGGTCACCAATCCTCCCTTTGTTAAATCCTGGTCACCCTCAACGCCTGATGCGCTATTCCCAGCAGCTCTCCTGGGGGAAACAGGACTGGAGTTACTGGTTTTACTTACATTATAATTGGTACTACTATAATTGCTCCCCCCCTTATAGCGCTGGCCGGAAAATTTGTTATAAGAACCAGGCTCCCTGATGGGAGTGGCTAACAATTCAGCCCGGGTGCGCTCAAAAATCTGGCCGCCAACCATGCAGTAACATTGAAAAAGATCTTCTGGAATTCGGTTGAAAAAAGGGGACATCCGGCGAACCAGCGGCATGCCCTGAACCCGGCGCATACGGCAATAACTCAGATTCAGATGGCGGCGGGTCCTGGTAATAGCCACGTATAAAAGCCGTCTCTCCTCCTGGATCTCCTGGTCGTTTTCTTTACTCCTAATATGAGGAAAGAGGTCATCCTCCAGTCCGGTTAAAAAGGTTACTGGAAATTCCAACCCTTTGGCTGCATGGACGGTCATTAAGGTTATCCGCTCATCGCTTTCCTGGAAATCATCCAAATCGGTAAGCAAAGATAACTCTTGGAGAAAAATACCCAATTCCTCTTTCTCTTTTTCTCTAAAAACCATAGCCATATTGAAAAATTCATCCAGGTTCTCAATCCTTGATTCCGCCTCGATGGAATCCTCATTGACCAGGGCTTCCTTGTATCCTGAATGAAGCAGAATCAATTCCACCGCCCGGGCCGGATCCATCAAGCGATTTTCCTCCCTAACCTGGTCAAAAATTTGACAAAAGGCCAACAGTTTTTTCAAAGGCGCCGGTTTGATCTCGTCTTTATTCTGCTCCAAAAACTTTACGGTTTTGTAAAGGCTCAAACCTTTTTGAAGGGATATCTTCTGAAGTTTTTGCAGGGTAACCTTGCCTATTCCCCGGGCTGGTGTATTTACCACCCGAGTAAAATCCAGGTCACTATCAGGGTTAATCAGTAAACGTAAATAGGCCAGCAAATCTTTTATCTCTTTACGCTCGTAAAATTTGAAGCCACCCACCAAAGAATAGGGGATACCATTCCGGGTCAAAATCTCTTCAAACACCCGGGATTGGGCATTGGTACGGTATAATATGGCGCAATCGCCCAGAGAATACTCGGAATTATCCCGAAATTCTTCCAGTTGTTGCACCACCATTTGCGCCTCTTCTCTCTCGTCATTCAGACAGTAAAATTTTGCCTTAGGACCATCTGGCAAAGCGGTCCACAGTTTCTTTTCCGCCCGGTTGCTGTTTTGTTGGATCACCGAATTGGCTAAAGATAATATTTGGTTAGTGGAGCGGTAATTTCTCTCTAATAATATCTCCTGGCAAGTGGGAAAATCCTCTTTATAACGTGCAATATTCTCAACTTCTGCCCCCCGCCAGCTATAGATGGACTGGTCATCGTCTCCCACCACGCAAATCAAGTGCTCATCTCCCTGGCAAAGCAGTTTGAGCAACTGGTATTGGATGATATTGGTATCTTGAAATTCATCTACCAGCACATATCTCCATCTCTGCCGATATTTTTGCAAAACCTGGGGGTGTTCTTTCCACAGCCGGCAAAGTAAATAGAGCAGATCACCAAAATCCATGGCATTGGCTTTTTCCAACTTCTCCTGGTAGATTTGATAGACTTCTGAAGCAGTTTGTCCAAAACTAAATTGTCGTTCAAAGGAAGGGTTGTAATCGGGAAACTCATCTTCAGGTCCCAGTCCCAAATTCTTGGCCCGGTCAATATACCAGGAAAACTTCCTGGCGGGCCACTTACCCAGGGGGACATTCTTCTCTTTGATAATTTTCTTTAAAAGTACCTGCTGATCGTGATCATCATAAATAGTATAATCAGAACGATAACCCAGCAGATCTGCATGCTGCCGTAGTATCCCGGCACCCAGAGCGTGAAAAGTTTTCAGGGTCAAAAAAGGTAATTTACCGCCCTGGAT
>CAZTWC010000411.1:0-2682 GCA_964617105.1 uncultured Myxococcia bacterium | reverse complement strand
TCATGTTTAGACATTAATCTTTTTTTATCCATGAGTTTGTTCCGGAAAGTAACCGTAAAGTTGTCATTTTTTTAAGAGTTGGTAGCATCCAGCCATTATTTAAACGCACTTCTCTATTGCCGTTTGGATAGCGGTTTTATTAAAATTTATTCTGTATAGTTTCACATAACGAGTTTGCCTTTTTGATTTATGTAAATTTTCGCAGATATGATCCAGAAGTTTCTTTTTTATCTAATTTAAAACGGATAGGATTCATCCGAAGAATTTCTCCATTCTCTAGGGGTAATGGCAAAAATGGAACGACTATAAATATTTTTTGATTATCAATGTCTTGAATTTGACCTGGAATTTTATCTATACAATCCAGAACTTACATTGTCTTGGCTAAAGTTTATAGGAGATGATGATCTTGTATAAAAAAAATAAATTTACCCCATGACAGGAGGCAAGGATCGAAATGACGGGTGTCGTTGAAGGATTATATTTCTTACCATTCTTTTGACAACTGGCCAAAAGTTGTGAAAAATACCCTATATCTCCAGTGTATAAGTGATATTATTATCCACTCCTTTTTGTTGGCGCAATTTCCCCGTTGGAGTTTCCAAAAATTCGATGCCGGATTGCTCAAATACCTGGTTTATTTGTGACTCATATTTTTTCATCAACAGGCCGATCTCCCTGGATTGCCGCCGCAGTTTCAAATACTCCTGCAGTAGATTCTGAAACTGCATCGACTCAATGGTCAATCCTAGTGGAGTGTTTTCTTGATTTTTATCCATCGATAGAACATGAATAACAGGAGTGGGATATAAATTGATTTCCGGATCAAATCGACAATTACAGGCAACCGCCGAAGATATATGCGAAACCCGGGCCCTGATTTTTGGGCAACTAACCGGGTTACCCTTGAGTTTCGATTTCATAAACAGTGATGGGTCGGCATTTATACAACGCATAAACAACTGATTGACTGCATCCGGCCCTCTTTCGAGATGACCAACTGAATGGATGAGCACCAGAGTCTCCTCTTTGGAAATAGTGGACTCGCGATTAATCCTCTCGACAATGGCCTTTATCACTGGGCATTTCATAATCAAAAATTGAAATTGCCGGTCACGCTCCAGATCGTATTCTTCAGACAATACCTGCCCAGAAAAATTTTGATTTCGTTCAAAGGAACCGGCCGGTTTTACACTTTTATTATTAGCTTCTACTGAATATGTTCTGTCATCTGTCTGTAGTTGCCCGGGTAGTTCCCTGCTCAAATATGGGGTGGCATGTTTTACTTTGCTGTCATGACGTTGGATAAAAGCGTAAATCAACCGTCGGTTTGTTGGTCTTATATTTTCGAGATAATTGAGTTGATCAGGGTATGGTGCTCCTCCAGGTGTAACAAAAAGTCCCCGCTGGCCGGTACGCTTGTGAAAACCGAGCGGCAACTTGATCAGATTACCCAATCCGCCCCTTTTAACCGATCCCTGTTTGGGAAAAATCTCCACGTTTACTTCCGGTGGCAAAGGAAGAATCATGTTTAGTAAAGTTTCACCGAATTTTTTGGCCACGCCTGCCGGTATCGGCGTTTCTAGAAATATCCAGCCATGAAATCCCTTGAAGCCGGATTCTTCCAAAAAAATTGGAATCTCATCAGCGGCGGCAGTGTCGATTAATCTAGTGGCAACGCTATATACCTTGTTGATGGCTTTTTCCCACAGGCTCTCTCTGGAAATCGCCTTTTTCAGCATAAATTTGGCCAGGTCAAAATCAAAAGCGATAAAATTAACAGTGTTGTCCTGTCTGATTGGATAGACACCGGTCGTTAAATTACCCAAAATATGGTTTTTTGCCACATTCATGGTCAAAGGTTCGTGTACCGGAGTATAACCAGTTTCACCAGTGTTGCTAACCCACTGGCGGGCATATACACCTTCGCGGCCGGAAAAAAGTGAGAGATAGGTTACCAGATGATGTTTGGCCGGCACTATTTGCCCACCCTTTTCGAGCGATTGCTCAGAATCAGGGATGGCTGTTTTTTCCTGGTCAAGAAAATCGAGAGAACCCGACAATTGTTCAAATATCGGGTCATTGGTCAATTTTAAACCTTGTCGATACACCTGGCGGGCTTTTTTATATTCACCCGCTTCTTCCAGGATTTTGCCGATATCCCGATAATGGGCCTGATTCTGTGGTTCCTGTTTTGCCAGAGCCCACAGATACCTGGCCGCCTTGAGGGGATTGCCGCCATCGAGATGAAGATCTGCCAGTCGCCGGTAGGTATCTCTGTTGGCTGGATCATCACGAACAGCCAGGTTCAACTCCTGCACCACATCGGCAAAAAGACCCAACTCCTCCAGCATGACTGCCCAGGCCAGATGATGTGGCGAGTCGAGGATTTCAATCGTCTGACGTGACCGGGCCAAATCAACTGTGCCTTGACTAACGTTCCCATCAATTGCACTTTTCACTCTGTTTAACAGTTCGACAGAGGCTTGCCAGTTAGAATCATGTTGAATATCTGTTTTATCTTTACCTGTGGTCATATTGTTTTTTTCCGCAATTATTCTCCCATTCCATAAGGAATTGAACCAACGGCTGCTCAATCGGTTTAAAGTTGCAGAGTTCTGTCAGTTGCTGATATTTATCCCGGTGATTGTCATAGTTTTCTATTTTGACAGAACATACCTC
>CAZTWC010000410.1:0-2694 GCA_964617105.1 uncultured Myxococcia bacterium | reverse complement strand
GAATAGGCCAAATCTTGTCCTAAAAGAACAATAGGGTTGCCCCCCATCAAGTAGGCCATTGAAAAGGCTGCCGATGAAACAGTTCCAGAAAAATAAAGAGATCCGCTTTCAAATCCTGCGGAGATGAAGAGTTGATCGATAATTTTCTCTGTAGCCAGATAGAATGTATATATTTTCCTGGCTTTAAACTTGTATAACTGGGGATGGCTGTAGGCATTCAAAAGTAAGATAGTTTCTTTTAAAGTATCTTCATTACCTTGAAAAAAGGTGGCATTGAATTGGTCACACTCGATAGCAACAGTAAAATCGGGCTTAATCCCGGCCTTTGCCAACTTGGCAAATACCGCATCAGTAGAAATGATTATCCCCTTGCCTTCGATTTTTTTTAAAAGGTGAATGTTCTTATCCAGGCTGGGTCCAGCGCTGACAATAAAGACAGGAAGGTTTTTGACGAATTTGGCTAACTCTCCGGAAGAATGGTTATTTAATATAATGGGTAGATTTTGCCAAAAATTTTTCATCCAGGTGAAACTGTCTGCTAACTCGGTGGTTTCAATTCCATCAATGTTGAGCCTGGTTTCACTTAGATGTTTAACCAAAAGTTTGGTTTGGGCCGGGAACATTTGTTCATATATTGGAGGTATAATCAGTTTACTCTTGAGTCCATAATGATAAATGGAGTTGAAAAATTTTATCATCTCCTCGAGTTTTGAAGTGATAAATAATTTATTTCCATGAGATTTTAAAATCGATGAGATCAATTCTTGCTTGAGTATCTGTTTGAAAAGATCAATATCAGGTTCAAAAACAATTATTTTATCAATTTCATAGTTTGCCAGGGCAGTTAAAAAATGTCCGGCCCCCATACCAGCCAGGATTATAATATCATAGGAAAGGCCGCCAGGTAGAAGGCGGCTTAAAATCTGTTTACTCTCTTTGATTGGATCAAAACGGCTGTGAAGGTATTTACCTTTATATATTAATGTTATAGAACTTTTACGGGCTTCTATTATTTCAATAGCAGAATGGGCAGGAGGCTCTGATTGAGGTAATTCCAGGACTGGATAGCCCAGGCTCTTTTTAAGAAGAGATAGATTTTTAAGGTAAGTTGACATATACTTAACTTCTTGATCAAATTTATTTTTTATTATAACAGATATTTTTCTTTCGGGTCCGTAAAAAATAAGTTCGCATTATGGATATTCTGGCTAAAAATCTTCTGGCAATCAAAAATAGGGATCAACTTCTCTATCAAAAATTGTGCTCTATTACTATTCCAGATGGACTTTTTGAGATAATTAATAGTAAAAACGGTCAAAATACTGTTAAAATTTTTCAAAGTGACCGTTTGGGAGGGGAAGGATTTTTATTACATAGCAAATATGCTCCTCAAAAAGAGGCAGAAGGCTTTGTCCGGAGGGAGTTGAAAGATCGAAACAAGAAAATAATTTTGCTATACGGTTTTGGCCTGGGCTATCACATTCAAGAACTTCTTAGCCATCTTACGGAGAAACAGAAACTGATTGTGATGGAGTTAAACCTGGCTCTCTTCAAACTAGCCCTGACTCTCAACGATTGGCAAGAGTTAATTTCCGACCAGCGAATAAAATTGGTGGTAACTGATGAGCCCTCAACTTTCTTGGATAATTTCCAACAATATTTACAAGTAGATTGTCAGTTTACCATCTATTTACCATCCATAAAGGCAATACCTCCAGAGTATGACAAGATAAAAATCCTTTTAGAGGATTGGAACATAAAAAAAGGCCCGGATAAAAGATGGGCCAATGTTTCTATTCAAGTGTTAGAAAAAAATTATTTGCACAATAAAACTGTCGATAGTAAAAACATTGGACATCTATTCGGTAAATATCAAAACCAACCCATCATTGTTGTTTCTTCTGGTCCCTCTCTGGCCAAGAATGGTCCACTTTTAAAAAAGGCTAAAACCGGGAGTATTATCCTGGCTGCTGGCTCAGCCTTAAAACCTCTGTTAAAAATGGAGGTGGAGCCAGATATGTTTTGTATAATTGACCCTATGGAGTCAACCTATAGGCAGATATCTGGTCAGGAGGAACGGCAGATCCCTTTGATATTCCTTGACACTGCCTGCTTTAATACCGTGGCTTCCTATAAAGGCCCCAAATATATTGCCGCCAATGAAGTTGATCATCTTGACAACCATAATTTTCTGATCGACAGCGGCGGTTCGGTGGCCACGGCACTTTTGGATATAGCCATTAAAATGGGGGGCGACCCCATTATCCTGGTGGGCCAGGATTTATCTTATACTGGTAAACGCCATCATGTTGACGGCGGTATGTACGGTGAGAATGAGATGGTTGAAATGCATTCAGCCCTGAGAGTGGATAAAAACATTTTCGGCAGTAAAACTACCACCAGGTTCGGTTTGCTCAAATATCGAAACTGGATTGAAAACAGGATCATCTCCTGCAAGGAAAGCACCTTTATCAACGCCACTGAAGACGGTCTGGAGATAAGAGGTTGCCTGCATATAAAACTGGCTGAAGCAATTGATAGATTTTGCCGGTTGTCAACCAGGGATTGAAATCCCGGGAATTAATTTCGTTCTTATTCCCAGTTGAGTTTATCAACCGCTATCCCCTTTTCCCAAAGCATTATAGGGATACTGTCATCGATTCGAAAAACCATGGAGTTGTCTTCGGTTACCAA
>CAZTWC010000409.1:0-2707 GCA_964617105.1 uncultured Myxococcia bacterium | reverse complement strand
CAAGATCCCCTGGGCGGCTATTTAAAAAACAAAATAGACTTGAAGTCCGCTGCCGGACAAATCAAAAAAATGGCCCAAAAAACCGAATTGAGTTTAGAAATTTTTTATAATTTGCTATTAGTTTACTATAAGTGTGATGCTGGCAGTTACACCGTTGATGCTGGAGGATTACCCGGCCTGGACCATCTGTTTGAATTTGATCGTAAAAACAGAAAAATAGAATTTGCCGAACCCTGGGCCGAAAAAATATTTTTATTAGATAATTTCTGTCGAACGGAAACTACTTAGTTCCTGTCCGAATATTCACTTCGTCGCGAGAATTTGGCTGCGCTTGGATAACAAGGCGCAGGTTTCAAAATCGCCGGAGGCGTAGCGATAGCTACGTTGAGGACGATTTTGGAACCTGCAACGCTGTTAGCCGAGATGCAGCCACATTCGTAGCTGAAGGGGGTTTTCGGACGGGAACTACTAACCTATTGGGGATGAAAATGGACAAAACCGAAAAAATGTTGAAAGAATTAACCGAAATATCTGGGATTTCTGGCTATGAAACCGAGATACGCCAACTGCTGCGTAAATATTTTACTCCTCTTGGACAACTGAGTTGTGACAAGATTGGTTCGATTATTTGCCAAAAAAAGGGAGAGAGCGAAAAACCAAAAATCATGCTGGCCGGCCACATGGACGAAATAGGCTTTATGGTAAAAAGTATCAGCAAAGAAGGGTTTTTGAAATTTACCCCCATTGGTGGATGGTGGGACCAGGTATTACTGAGCCAAAGGGTGGTGGTAAAAACCAATCAAGGTGACGTAACTGGAGTATTGGGAGCCAAGCCGCCACATGTGCTGACTCCCGAAGAGCGGACCAAAATAGTAGAAAAAAAAGATATGTATATCGATATTGGCTGCACCTCCCAGGAAGAAGCGGTGAAGACAGGCGTTCTGGTTGGCGATCCAGTTATTCCCGTAGGTGATTTCACGGTGATGGCCAACCGTAAATCCTATCTGGCCAAGGCTTTTGACAACCGTATAGGCTGCGCCATGTCCATCTCCCTGCTCCAGAAACTGGGCAAGAAAAAACATCCAAATTCGATCTTTGCAGTGGGAACTGTTCAGGAGGAAGTGGGAGCCAGGGGAGCCGCCACTAGTGTGGATATGGTGAAGCCAGACGTGGCTATTATTCTGGAAGTGGATATCGCCGGCGATGTACCTGGTATCCAGCCGGAAAATGTTCCGGCAAAACTGGGCGGAGGACCATCACTATTGCTCTACGATGCTCGTATGATCCCTAACCTGAAACTGCGCGACCTGGTGGTCAAAATTGCTAAAAAGAACAAAATTCCTCTACAGTTCTCCACTATGGAACGGGGAGCCACTGATGGCGGCTCTATCCACCTCTATAAAAGCGGTGTTCCCACTCTGGTAATAGGCGTTCCCACCCGGCATATTCATAGTTCTGGTTCCATTATCTTTCGCAAAGATTACGACCAGGCGATAAAACTGCTGGAAAAAGTAATATTAAAACTTGATAAAACAATGGTAAATAGCCTGACCGACTATTAGTTCAGATCAGTTGGTTGACATCCAAAAACTACGGTTAAAAATCATCTCGCATTGGATTATGCAAACAAAATTGTCGGGCCAGGGTGTTTTTGGTGAAAAAATGGAAAGATTTGTTGAGATACTTGAATTCTTTGACAGAAAGATTAAGGTCGATAATACCAATCAATTCTGTCCTGATATGGGGGTCTACATTGATTATGAACTTGTTTACCGCATTGAATGACATGTATATCCCCAATCCGGCTCCGCCCTTTTCATTGGGACCCAATTTTGAACCATAGGGCTTGAAGCACCGGCTTAAGTAATCCATAACTATTTTTCTGGAAAGACCGCCAAAGGGGTCTGACACCGAAACAGCCAAATGATCCCCATCGCAAGCCAGTTCAAGACGGGCTGATTCTGACGGTTTTAGCATGATTCTTTCCGTACGGGGCAAGCTACTGAATTTCTCCTCCCCTTCATCATTGCGGGGAGCATCATACAGAGCGTTCATCAACAACTCGTCACAGAGAATGGTAACATAGTTGACAATCGGCTTCCGTAAATTCAACCTGTCGCAATAATCGGTTACGACATTGATATAATCTTGCTTGTAGTAGGAATCCCTAACATGATAAATCATGTTTGAGGCTCCCCAGTTTAAATATTTTTTTACTCCGAAAATATCGTTGGAAAGTAGTTTGCAAACCGTGGTTAAAAGTTCTCTGCCTAAAAATTGGCCCTCGGCATCTTTGGCAATAAAATTACTGAAAGTGGGCAACTGCATCATATAGGAGTGTATGGTCTTTAATTTCTCCTTGGCCAATATAACCACGTTCTCATTTTTAAGATCAACCTTCCTCTTAACCATTTCTTGATGCGTAACAAAATTCAATATGATTAGAGAAAACTTGTTATTTTCAATCATCTCAACCAGTTGATCTATATTATCTGGAAATAAACAACTGGCGGTAGTGGACAACAAAATCCTTTGAGCAGTTTCCCGCATATACGGATCATCATCAAAAAACAACAACTTTTGCTTTCTCATCAAAGACATATTTTAAACTCCAAAAATAGAATCTGAGGTGACGATCTTCCAACAGATATTTGAAAAATATTCATACTAGCGTATTACTGGCAATCTTACAAGCAAAAACTATCAA
>CAZTWC010000408.1:0-2723 GCA_964617105.1 uncultured Myxococcia bacterium | reverse complement strand
TGGAATGGACCTCCAAGTGGATGCTATTTTTGAGCCCGGCAAAGTGGCGTTGTTACCCCAGATTTTAAAGATGTATATCCACAATAAACTCTACCGGGTGCTCATGGAGAGCGCCACTTCTGAGTTTATTGCCCGGATGAACGCTATGGAATTGGCTACCAAGAATGCTGGCGAGATGATCGATCATCTTACTTTGGTTTTCAATAAGGCGCGTCAGGCTGCCATTACCAAAGAGTTGCTGGAGATCATCACCGGCGCTGAGGCTCTCAAAGGGTAATCAATATACTTTTAGGAAATTAATTAATCAATTTACACATAGTGCTTGAAAGGACAATCAATGGCAACCAAGAAGAGTAAAAAGAGCGTAGTGAAAAAAGAGCAGTATGGCAAAGTAACCCAGGTTATCGGGCCGGTGGTGGACGTAGAGTTTCCCTCCGGAGTACTTCCCGAAATCTACACCGCTCTTAAGGTGTCCAATCCTTCAATTGGAGACAAAGAGTGGAATCTGGTGCTGGAAGTGGCCCAACATCTGGGTGAGAATACGGTCCGCTCCATCTCTATGGATTCTACCGATGGGTTAGTGCGCAATATGCAAGTGCTCAACACCGGGGACCCTATTATGATACCGGTGGATTATCAACGTAGTAGGCGAGCCAGTGGATGATGGCCCCCCGATTAAAACTAAGAAATACTTACCTATTCACCATGCACCTCCCAAGTTTGTGGACCAGAGCACCAAGGTTGAGGCTTTTGAGACCGGGATTAAAGTGATAGACTTACTGGCTCCTTATTCCAAGGGCGGTAAAGTTGGCCTGTTTGGCGGCGCTGGTGTGGGCAAAACCGTAATTATCATGGAGTTGATCCACAACGTGGCCTTGCATCATGGTGGTTACTCTGTATTTGCCGGGGTTGGTGAGCGCACCAGGGAAGGAAATGACCTTTATCTGGAGATGAAAGAATCTGGGGTTATCGATAAAGCAGCCCTGATTTACGGCCAGATGAATGAGCCTCCTGGAGCCCGGGCCCGAGTGGGCCTCTCCGCTCTTACCGCTGCCGAGTATTTTCGCGATGAAGAGGGCCAGGATGTGCTGCTGTTTATCGATAATATTTTCCGTTTTACCCAGGCCGGTTCTGAGGTGAGCGCCCTGTTGGGACGTATCCCCTCCGCTGTGGGTTATCAGCCAACTCTTTCTACCGACTTAGGTGAGTTACAGGAGCGGATTACCAGCACTCACAAAGGATCAGTTACCAGTGTCCAGGCGGTTTATGTGCCGGCAGATGACTTGACTGACCCTGCTCCCGCTACCGCTTTTGCTCATTTAGATGCTACCACAGTGCTGTCCCGCCAGTTGGCGGAGTTGGGCATCTATCCTGCGGTTGATCCTCTGGATTCATCTTCCCGTATTCTTGACCCACTGGTGGTGGGCGAGGAGCACTACAAGGTGGCCAGGGATGTGCAGCAGGTGTTGCAGCGTTACAAAGATCTCCAGGATATCATTGCCATCTTGGGTATGGATGAATTGAGCGACGATGACAAGATGATTGTGGGTCGGGCCCGGAAAATGCAAAAATTCCTGTCCCAGCCCTTCTTCGTGGCCGAAGATTTTACTGGCAACAAGGGTGTTTACGTTAAGATCGAAGACACGATACAGGCTTTCAAAGAGTTAGTGGCAGGTAAATATGACGATCTGCCGGAACAGGCATTTTATATGGTGGGAACCATTGAAGATGCAGTGGAGAAGGCTAAAACCTTAACCGGTGATTGATCTTAGTGAATGACAAAGGTTGAATCTATCCGCCGTCTCCAAGGCAATGGCGGGTAAACTTATTGAGGATGGTTTTACATGGCTGATACTTTTAAATTGGCGGTTTTAACCCCAGACCAGGTGTTACTGGACAAAGAGGTTGCCGAAGTGATCTTACCAGGAGTTGAGGGTAGTTTCGGTGTTTTGGCCGGGCATACCACTTTTATTACCCAACTGGCGCCAGGTGTCATGCGCTATCGCGAAGGAAGTGGTTCCTTTCAGCAGTTTGTGCTGGATACCGGGTTGGCCAAAGTTGATGAAAATTCTGCTTCGGTGCTGGTCAAAGGGGCTTATAGCCCAACTGAGATTGATGAGCAAATCACCCGTCAGGAGATGGAAGAAGCGGATAAACAGATAGAGGAATTGGACCCCTTTGGCGATGCCTATGGGGAGTGGAAACTTAGATATCAGTTGGCTGAGGCCAAGTTGGATGCTTTAAATGTATGACGGATGACGGATGACGGATGACGATAGCGGCGCATCTGCCCTTATTTAACCCCCGGCCTGGTCGGGGGTTTTTTAATATTTAAACCTATGCAATTGGCAAAAGTAATAGGAAGTGTTTGGGGCACCAGGATGGCGGAGGAGTTACGACCCTTTAAAATTCTGCAGGTGCGGCCTCTGCGGTTCCAGGATCATGGCAAAGATATTATCCTGGCCATCGATACCCTGGGCGCTGGTATTGGTGAATATGTGATTGTTGGCACCGGAACCAGGATAATCAATATAGTTTTTGACCATACAGTTCCTTTCAAGACTGCGGTTTTAGCCATTGTGGACGGCTATAACCTGGAAGATAGGGCGATATGATACTTGGACGTGTCATTGGAGAGATTTGGAGCACCCAAAAGTCATCAAGGCTTCAGGAGCAGAAATTGTTGATGAAGCTTTTCAAAAGGAACTAGATTTGGTACCGAG
>CAZTWC010000407.1:0-2726 GCA_964617105.1 uncultured Myxococcia bacterium | reverse complement strand
TTTATTTGGTTGCCACACTGACTAATAAAAGATGTCAAACTGGGATTGCCGGTATTGGTGAGCAAGGTGTCGATAACATCTTTTAATTCCTGGCAGGCTTTGGGCCGGTGCTTGCTCAGTGCCAGGCAGAGGGTGTTGCCAACTTTGATATCATCCACTATACCCGACTGGTAGATGCCCCAATTATCGGGTACAATATCATTGGAATTGCTAGTTCTTAGCTCAGCCACTGCCTCGCCATACTTATCAGTAGTTACTTTTTGAGGAAAAGATCCCGCCTCGGTAAAAAATTGGACTTGCAAGTCTTCGTCTGCCTGGGCATTGTCACGATCTTTTACCACCAAACAACATCTGTTGACCAGGCTTTGCCAGGGAAGCCCCTGAATGTTCTGCTTGGTGCAGACCAGGCTTAAGCCTTTGTGAGAGGGAACGCCGTTGACAATGGCGATTGGGGGGGATGGGACAGTGTATTCGATATTGGTCTTAGGATCGGTATAGGATGCAGTGATCTGTAAGGTGCCTACCACCCCCAAAGCCCGTAAATTTGTGGAAACCTGTCCTTTGCCGCCACTGATATAGTTAATAGGCGGATCAAGATTGGCTACCCGGGGAGGACAATTGGCCGGCGGCGGCTCTTTGAGTTCGCAGGGGTCCTGAATCCAAAATTTTATTTTCTCCCCATCCGGAAAAGGTTGGCCATTTCGATCCTTTATAGAAAAAGTAACAATCGATGGCACATCCTTGGAAGAGCCCTTGATGCCGATAGTTCCGGGGATGGCACTGACAAACTGCAGCACCGGTCGGGGACGCACCTCTATCACCAGCCTGGTATCTTCCTCTTTGGTCCCAGAACTGGCTACAATATTAACTCCACCAGGTTTTTGCCCGCTAACTACTATTACCCTGGCTTCACCCTCTTTATTGGTTTTTAGTTTTATTTTACCAGAACCGACACTGTCGGATTTAAAGAAAGCCACCTCTTTACCTGGATTGGGGAACATCTGAAAAATCACTTCTGTGCCTTCTGGTACGATTTTTTTGTCTTTAAATACCCTGGCGACAACCTCTGATTCCTCACCTCCAGTATAAATACGGGTAGGAGTTACCCGCAAATTAATAGTTGTGCCATCAGAAGCAGTTCCTGTACTGCCGCCACCATCGCTTACACCTCCATCAGAAACGCTTCCATCGCAATTTTTGAACACACAGCGAGAATAATTGCAAACCTCTCCCAACTGACAATCTCTATCCGCCTTGCAAGAGATGGCCACGCCGCTGGCTTTTTTGCCCTCCTCACCGCAGTCGTTAAAAATGCACCGGCCGGAACTGCAGATCTCCCCAGCCTGACACTCATCGCTGGCGGTGCAAGTCACTGCCGATTCTTCGCCTGGTTGGCAACTACCTCCATCAGAACTACTCATGATAATACAACTTCCGGAAAAACATCTTTCACCGGTCTTGCAGTCGCTATTGCTGCTACATCCATCTTCCTCTTTTTTACAGCCTAAAAATAATAATAAAACACTCCAAAAAATAATAACTTTCAAATATTTTATTGACATATTTTTACTCCAACGTTAAAAATTCAATAATATAATATCTTATTGAAATTCAGGGTTATTTGCAACCTAAAAGGGGATTCTTTGACATGAAGCACTTCCAACACCTGTCCAGGCAGGAACTATTAAAAGTAATAGCATGTTACGGCAAAAATTGGTTGGCCCACGATGGGTGCTGGTTTTTAGCCGCAGAGGAAAAATATGATCTTGAGACCGCTATCCAATTGGACAGTAAATCCTGGGAAAGATTTACCGTAGCCGAAGCCAAAAGAATTATGAAAACCTTTGAACTGCCCAGGCAAGGAGGGTTAAAAACTCTTGAAGAGGCCTTGAAATACAGACTTTATGCAGCGGTAAATATTCAGGAAAGTAATTGGACAGAGGATGGAAAACTGCACTTCTTTATGCGAGAGTGTCGGGTTCAGTTGGCTAGACGCCGCAAAGGCCTGCCCGATTTTCCCTGTAAGCCGGTAGGATTAATTGAGTACTCTGGTTTTGCCGCCACCATTGACGAACGAATTAAAACAAAATGTCTAACCTGCCCCCCAGATCCCCAAAACCCTGATCATTACTGCGCCTGGGAATTCTGGATTTAGGATAAATCAGCGTCAGCCTCAGATGGCCGCTATCACCGCCAAACCAAGGGCGACGATAGTGGTGCAGATGCAAGGCGCACAAAATGATTTAACCGCAGGCGTATATATAATACGTCGAGGATTTAAAGTTGCGGATAACAACGATGATGATGAGTTATTATCAAAAACCTACCAAACTAAGGGCAACGAGAACGGTGCAGATGCAAGGCGCCGGAAGCGATTTAACCGCAGGCGTATATATAATACGTCGAGGATTAAATCGCTTCCGGCAACGCCGCAGATGCGCCGTTATCGTTGCCCGACAGGTTAATGACAACTGCCCCAGCCTGACCACGCACAATTACTCAAACAATCCCTACTCTTAGTCTGGCCGCTTCCACAGTCTTCTGAACTGGATTCAGTCTCTCCTGGTTTACAGGCCACCATCTCTATGCAACTACTCCAGGGTCCCCAATGGCAGGTCTGGTCACACTTCCGCTCCCTCTCTCCACTGTTGCAGGCTCCACATTTTTGCGTTTGTTTCTCTCCTGCTTTACAAACCCCTTCTTCAATACAGCCTTCCGCCCAGGCA
>CAZTWC010000406.1:0-2729 GCA_964617105.1 uncultured Myxococcia bacterium | reverse complement strand
ACAAGAGTGATGAGGAGTATATCGATAATATGGCCAAGAATTTTAAGATGCTGATTGGCATTGCCATCAATGTGACTGCTAAAACGATAGAGGAGAAAGCCCAGAAGTTTATCCACGGGCTGCTGACTTATGGCGGCGCCATTGAAGTTAAATAAGGAGACAACCGGATGACCATCTATAATTTCGCCTATGGCAGTAATATCAATTTAGAGCAGATGCAGAGGCGCTGTCCTGGTGCAATACCGGTGGGACCGGCGGTGCTATCGGGATGGAAACTATCTTTTGCCGGAAAGTCACGAATTTGGGGCGGGGCGGTGGCCACTGTAAAGAGAAAATCTGGGGTCTGCACAGCCGGGGTTGTCTACCGGGTGACACCTGCTGATCTAGACCGGCTTGATCGATTTGAGGGTTACCCTTTTGTCTATAACAGGCGGAAGTTGAAAGTCAAAATCCTGGAGAACACTTGGGTAAAGGCCTTTGTCTATATCCACCAGGATAAACTTCAGGGCTGCCCGACTCTGGCGTATTTAAAGACCATTGCCCGGGGCTATGAGCGATACGGACTTGATCTTGCCCATCTGGTAACCCCGGTCTGGCAGGAGCATTTTGGGCGGGAGGCGGTATGATGATAGCGAAAGAGGAACAGCCACAACAACAGCAATGGCGACAGCAACGGCAACAGCAACAGCAAAATATTACTGCTGCATTTGTGTATGGTACGCTAATGAGGGGCGAGGCAAACCACCGGCTGGTATCCTCGGCCAAAAAGATAATGCCGGCCACTGTCCAGGGGCGTTTGTATGCCCTGGTTTATGGCTATCCGGCCATGATTGACGGCCATGGCCAGGTACATGGGGAGTTGTATTTTTTTGATAATAACGGTATTGAGGCGGTACTTTCCCGGCTGGATTACCTGGAAGGATACCGGCCAGCCACTCCGGAAACCAGCCTTTTTTTACGGAAAATAGTCGAAGTAACCACTGATGATGGGCGGGTCTATTCGGCTTACACTTACCTGGCCGGTCCTCACCTGGTTCAAAGACTTGGCCAAATTGGCCATGAATGTCCCGGAGGCAGATGGCAATAGTATCATCCTCATTCCTTAATTACCCTGCCTATTTTTCTTCTTTTGCTTCGTTTCCATCAATTATCGTGATTGATATTTTATATCCCGAAGATAATCTAATTGGCAATTTGGCGGCGATAGAAAGTGGCCGAGTGTTACAATATTTTGCTCAAATAGTCTTAAAAGAGCCTGTTGGTTCTAACCCGCTAATATTTCAGGCATTTTGCTGTAAACCACTTTTTCACTTCCAAAACAGGGCAAATCCGGGCCTTCAGCCTGTCTTTGGACAAATCTTTAAGTGGTTTAAATTACACACTTTTCAATGGTTATGAATAGTTTTTCTGAAGAAAAGTTCATAGCCTCGCGTTTTTCACCGCTCTACCACCGTGATAAAATTAAGACAGAAATTGGGGAGAGGTCTACTTGCATGGGTTTTTTCCCTGATTAAGTCGATTATACAATGCATTGGCACTGATCGACGCGGCAAGGGATAGCAAGGGTTAAGTGATGCCTTACTTGCCCTAATATCAAAACAGAAAATTAGGTGAGAAAAAAATATGATTACAGACAGAGACAAAATTAGATTTCTGTTGGAATCAGAATCTGAATTTATAGATTTCATCACTGATGGCGCGTTGTCAGCCCTGGCAAAGGACGAGCCTAGATATCAGACCAACTACATCGGCAGCAAGCAAAGGCTTCTCGATTGGATATGGGCCCAGGTGCCGGACAATGTCAAATCAGCGGCCGACATCTTTGCCGGCTCCTCCTGTGTGGGCTATATGTTAAAGCAAAAGGGGTTGGCGGTAATCAGCAACGACCGGCTGCGTTACTGTTATCACATCGCCCGGGCTATTGTCCAAAACGACAGCGAAAAACTAACCGATGATGAAATCGAAAACCTCCTAAAACCCAATGACAAAGCGGGTGATATCGTCCAGCGGATTTTCAAGGGCATCTATTTTTCCCGAGGCACTCACGTCATTATCGACAGTATCCGGGCCAATATCGATTTTTTATCTGGTTACAAAAAAAGCATCGGTCTTTTCGCCCTGGGCAAAAGTTGTATTGTTGGCAAGGGGGGTTTTGGGCACTTTGGAACAACCCGATCACATGATGACAAGCAGGACTCGCCGGAACAATTCAAAGAACGGTTTAAGAAAAATTGCCAGACTATCAGTAACCTGGTGTTCAAAGGAGAGCGGCCTTGTAAAGCCTATAATCAGGACATCTTGACCCTTTCACCCAAGGTGAAGGCTGATTTGGCCTATTATGATCCGCCGTATTCGACTATTTTCTCCCAAACCAATTACGAAAAAACCTATCATTTTATCGAGGGTTTGATGGTCAACTGGGAGGGGTTGGAAATCAACCAGGACTCGGTAACCAAGACATATCGGACAAAGCACAAAGGTGTCACCCGGACCAACGCCAACCAGTTTTTCAGTGACTTTCTGACCGCTGCCAAACACATTCCCCATTGGATAATCAGTTACCGGGACCAGGCGTTTCCAACAGAAAAAGAGATCAAGAATATCATCTCCTCCTGTGGCAAATCATCCCGGATGAAGTCCAAGGAACACCAATACCAGATCAGCGCCAAGCGGGGAGATGCCTCCCTGGCTAAAGAGCATTTGTTTGTCTGCCGGCCCGGGGAAGGGGC
>CAZTWC010000405.1:0-2737 GCA_964617105.1 uncultured Myxococcia bacterium | reverse complement strand
GTTCATAGTCAAAGAGGTGGGTATAGATCTGAGTGGTGCTAACCTGACGGTGGCCGAGGGCCTTGGAGGTCAAAATCAGGTTTCGGGTCTTGCCATAGAGATTGGTGGCAAAGGTGTGTCGCAGGGAGTGGATGGTGAGTTTACGGTTGTTGCCATCATTGGCAATGCCTGCCCAATGGAGCCACTGTGTGAAGCGTCGCTCCACCTGGCGGGCGGTAATCCTGGTTCTGCGGTTGGAGATAAAAAGCGGTTGTCCCGATTGGCTGGATTGGCTGGATTGGCTGGATTGACTAGTCTGGCCGCTTTGGCTGTTAGTGATAATGACACTACTATTATCATCCCGTCTCTTCCGGAGCCAGGCTTTCAGAAGGCGGCGGAGTTTACTGTTGATAAACCGGCTCTCTTTTCTTCCTCCCTTTGCCTTGATATCTATTTTTTTGTCATCCAGCCTTACATCGCAAATGTCGAGGCCAATAAGTTCGGCCAGCCGAATGCCAGTACCCAAAAAGAGTTCGATGATAACCAGGTCCCGCTCAGCGGCTTCACCTCTCTGTTGGCTGATGGCCCTAATAAGTTTTTTTCTCTCCTCTGGGGTCAGATAGACGGGGGCTTTTTTCTGGGGCCGTTTTATGGTAAGGCGCTTGGCCGGGTTTTTGGTCAAAATATCTTCGTCCTCCAGGTAGCGGCCAAAGGAGCGCAGG
The DNA here is from genome assembly GCA_964617105.1 of uncultured Myxococcia bacterium. Classification (GTDB taxonomy): domain Bacteria; phylum CAZTWC01; class CAZTWC01; order CAZTWC01; family CAZTWC01; genus CAZTWC01. The sequence goes on along the minus strand of CAZTWC010000405.1, from coordinate 2,036 downwards.
ATGGCTTTGGTTCGAGATACCGTGATCTCGCTGCGGTCCTTGCCGTTATCAGACTTGGTGGTCAGGTCGGAGATGATATACCGGTTTACAATATCGCTGGTAAAATTAGCGATATTCAGGTTGCCGGTAAAAAGATGAAGCCGCTCCAGTTCCCGTTTGTAGACATCGATGGTAAGCGGGCTTTTTCCCTGGGCGGCCATGCTGGTAAGGAAGTTTTCGATACTCTCTTTGATTATCATCTTATCAGGTCCTCCTCTCTATTGTCCTTTGTGTTCTCTTTTCTTGTCATAGTTACTCTCTCTGTCACTCTCTCCTTTTCACATGCACATGTTTGCTTCCATTTGATTCCAAGTCAAGACAATTGTCTAATATTATCAATACTTTTTGCGAAAACCACTGGAACTAAAAGAGGCGCCGGAGTATTCCCAGCGCCCAGGTTGATCACTCTAAAGTGTTCTAACTCAGTATCTTGTTCAGTTATCTCTAACAGTGTCGTCACTCTCTCCCCTGCTGTCGTTACTGTCGGGGCTGCTGTCAGTATTGTTCTCCTGAACTGTGATTGTATCTTCTGGCTCAGGCTGACTGACGCCCTGCTCCTCCTGGCCGCTCTGTTCGCTCGGATTATCTTGATTGTCCTGATTCTCCTGTCCGCTGTCGCTCTGGTGGCCCTGATTGTCTTGATTATCCTGGCTGCTGCTTTGAGTGCCCTGCTCGCCTTGCCTAGTATTACAAAGCCCCGGCTTAACCAGTTTCATCTCCTCCCTGGGCAATGGAACCTTGTCAATCATTCCGGTCTCATTGGTCCAAACCAGAAATTGCCTGGTCACCCGGCGGATCTGCAACCTGGTAGGTTCAGCCATGGGGCGACCTTTTACTTTGGTGGCCCGGTTGCTTTTAAAAAAGCCGGCGATATGGGCGGGCAGGATTTTGCCCATCTGCTTTTGCTCTCCCAGGTGGCCAACAAGATGTTTCAGCAATCGGCCAATGGTGTTTATGGTGGACTCTTTTTTGCTTTGGCCTTTCAGGTATTCAAGATACTCGGGCAAGGCCTGGGTGATGGTTTTAGGGGCTGCTGTTTCAGTAATCGTGGTTTCAATAGTTGTGGATTCGATGGTCGTTTCGTTCATGGCTCATCTCCTTTACTGGTAAGGGTTTTATGTCATCGACGTGTCCATGAATGCTTCCCTTTTGAAACAAGTCAAGTGATTAAAGTCGAAATCGCAAATAAATTTTAACTAGTTAGCGGGGCTAGAGGAAATAAAGAAGTTAAAGAAGTTAAAGGATTAACTGATTTGGAGAAGTAGGAGGTTAAAAAAATGCCAAGGCCAAGATTGCCGATACACGAAATGGACAGAAGCAGAGTAATTGCCATAATAAATGACCAGGTCAAATGGGGAGAGTTCTTTTTACTGAACCGTGATAAATCCAGGCGAAAATACTGGTCCCACCAGAAAGAGGACCTGCGCTCTGATGCCCGATTTATCGTTCACAAGGATGGCCGGGACACGGGTAAAACCGTATCGCTGATAACCCATCTACTCCACTATGCATTTACAACCAGAGGAGGTTCCGCCCTGGTAGCGGCGCCTCACCAGGCCCAACTTGATACTCTGATAGATGAATTTGAATTTCAGGTGGAAAATTGTCTCGATCTGCAGGCCAGTATTGCCAAAAACAAATCTGGTGCTCCCAAAGTGTTCAGAAAGCCCTACTTCAAAGTGGAGTTTTCCAATGGCACAGTTATCCACTTCAGACCGGGCGGTCCTTATGGGGAGGCATTTCGTTCATTACATGTGCGGATGCTCTATGTGGATGAGGCGGCTTTTATAACGGACAAAGCCTGGAAGGCGCTCAGGATGTGCCTTTTGGAAGATGGCAGGATGAGGGTCTATTCCACTCCCAATGGTATCCGGGGCACGTATTACTACAAAGTAACCAAGTCTCCTGACTGGTCTCTTTTTCACTGGCCTACCTGGATAACGCCCCGGTGGAATAAAGAGAGGGAGAGACATCTTCTCGATTTTTATGGTGGCAAA
>CAZTWC010000404.1:0-2747 GCA_964617105.1 uncultured Myxococcia bacterium | reverse complement strand
AACCGGTGGTCCGGGGGATCAATAATCCGGCTCCACTTACTACCAGAGATGGCGGGATCTTTCGCCGGGGTTTCAGAGCAGACCTGGACGAATTGATCACCCTTTCTGAGGACGGCAAGAAAAATATTCTGGAGATGGAAGCAGCGGAGAAAAAAAATACTGGCATCTCTTCACTGAAAATTAAATATAACAAGGTATTTGGTTATTATATCGAGGTGACCAGAGCCAATTTGGAACTGGTGCCCCCTCACTACATTCGCAAGCAGACCCTGGTAAATGCGGAAAGATTTATTACTTCCGAGATGAAGGAGTTTGAAGATAAAGTCTTTTCGGCTGAGGAGAAAAGGGTGCGGCTTGAGCATGAACTGTTTCTGGCTTTACGGCTCCAGTTATCTGAGCACCAGCAAAAAGTAAGCCGGGCAGCCGCTGCTCTGGCCCGGTTGGATGTGCTGACCTCCTTCGCCCAGGTAGCCAGGGATAACCATTATAATCGACCGCAACTGTGCCAGGAGCCGGAGTTGCATATCCTGGGATGCCGCCATCCGGTGGTGGAGAGAAATATTACCGCCGGACAGTTTGTGCCCAACGATCTGGATATGAGTGGGGATAAGGCCAAATTTCATATCATTACCGGTCCCAACATGGCGGGAAAATCTACCTATATCAGACAGGTGGCCCACATCGCCCTCATGGCCCATATTGGTAGTTTTGTGCCGGCTGATAAAGCCCTCATCGGCTTGGTGGATCGTATCTTCACCAGGGTGGGGGCAGCGGACAACCTGGCGGAAGGGATGAGCACCTTTATGGTGGAGATGGTGGAAACCGCCAATATAATCAACAACGCCACCAGGCACAGTTTGATTATTCTGGACGAGATCGGTAGGGGAACCAGCACCTACGATGGTGTGGCCATAGCCTGGTCGGTGGCGGAAGAGATATTTACCCGTATTCAGGGGCGCACCCTGTTTGCCACCCATTATCACGAGTTGACTGATCTGGCTTTGCAGAACCGGGGGGTGGAGAATTATCATGTGGTGGTAAAGGAGTATAATAACCAGGTGGTGTTTTTACACAAACTGACCCCGGGAAGCACCAACCGTTCTTATGGCATTGAAGTGGCCAAACTGGCCGGTTTGCCCGGACCGGTGATAAAAAAGGCCAAACAGATATTAATGGATCTGGAAAATCGCCGAGATATCGCTCCCATGAAACCTGGGCGGGGCCATAAAATGCAAATGTCGCTGTTCCGGTCTATAGAGGAGGAGGTAACTGACCAGGTGCGTTCTCTTGACTTAACCAACACTAATGATGAGGAACTTAGAGCCATTTTGCGCAAACTGCAGAGGAGAATTTAATGCCCTTGCTATCTGGTTCTCATTTTAGGCTAACTCCAATGCTGGCTAAAAGGGTTTTGGCCAGTTGTGGTTTGATGGTTTCCTTTTTATTATCAGTTATATGTTTGATGCTGCCCGGTTTAGGGTTATCTTCTCCCGCTGAACAAAAACATTTCTGCGAAACTCCCCGGATAAAAGCGAGATTACTAACCGACTCCAACCAAATCACTTTTGGCGAACCGTTTCGGGCTGGAGTGGAATTTACCATGCAACCGGGCTGGCATATCTATTGGAAGCATCCCGGCAACACCGGTTTGCCCACCTTGTTGACCTGGCCGGAAACCGGACCTCTGGCAATCACCGGGGAAACCCGATATCCCCTGCCCTTGGTAGTGGACAGTTCGCAGGAAACTCTCTCCTATGGATACAAAGAGCAAGTGCTCTTGTTTAATCAGGTGATGCTGGTAGAAGAGTTGCCGGTTTCGGACCAGGTGAAACTATCGGTAAGGGCCGATTGGTTGGCCTGTAAAGAGACCTGTATCAAGGAGAATTGTTCCCTGACCCTTTCTCTGACAGTGGGTCGGAATAAAATTGCCTCTGAAGATAGGGCCCGATTTGAAGAATTCCAGCAAAAATCCCCTCTTTCCATAGAAGAGAATGAGGAGAGTCCATTTCAGGCTCAAATGATTGATATGAAAATTCAAGGCTCTGAAATCTGGATTACCTGGCTGGTCAGAGGAGATGGCGGAGAAGTTGATTTTATCCCCTATTGGCCCAAAAGTTGCAAAATATTGCCAGCCTTCAAAAGAGAAACCCAGGAGGGGACATATATTACCAGCCGGGCTGAAGGAATCCATTGTCTCTCCTTTGTTGGCGGGTTGGCTCAGGTAGGCGGAAAAATCATACCTGTGCAAGGAAAATTGCCCACGGCCGGGATTGACAGCATCAAAGCCAAGGGCTCCCCAGAAGGGCAACAAAAACCGGGGAGCATCCGCAGGGCGACCTCCGGAGTAAGTGGATTAGAGTTGCCGGAGACTGCAGATACCACCCGCACCAGAAGTGATTTTTTCTGGATGCTGCTGTTCGTTTTTTTAGGAGGGATGCTTTTAAATGTGATGCCCTGTGTTATCCCGGTAGTGATATTGAAGATTCATCATCTGCTGCGGGAGGGGCAGCGCCTGGGCAGTTCTAATCAACAGCGAGGCTTGTTTTTACTCAATGGACTGGCCTATACTGGCGGAGTGTTGTTGTGCTTTTTGGTGTTGGGGATTTTAGCCGCTATCTTCAAATTGAGCGGCAACGCCGTGGGCTGGGGATTTCATTTCCAGAGCCCATATTTTATTATCGGCATGTGTATTTTGATGTTCATCATGGGGCTGGGGATGCTGGATCTCTTTTCTCTCAAGGCTTTTA
>CAZTWC010000403.1:0-2791 GCA_964617105.1 uncultured Myxococcia bacterium | reverse complement strand
GAATAAAATGACACAATCAGAAAAAAATGAAATAGAGTCTTGCCCCCATTGTCAGCAAAAACTGTTAAAGTGGGCTTGCCCGGTGGAGTCAAAATGGGGCTCCGAATATATGTATATCTGTTATAACGATGATTGCTCTTTTTTCACTGAAGGCTGGGACTGGATGCTGGAAAACTACAATGTCAAGGCTTCTTACCGGTTTCGTTATAACCCCTTTACTGGGGAGACTGGCTCCCTGCCGGTTTATTCAAAAGATGCTGGTAGAGAGAGCATTATCTCTTAAATTAATAATATATAAAGATTAGAGCGTTGTAACCCAGCGCCATTATAAATATAAGTTTACTACCTGTTTAATGGATGGATGCCAATATTATTGTGGCAGTATAGATTGGAGAGGAAAATATGTTTGGTCCAATAGACAAAGCAAAAGAAGATATTTTAAAAAATTATGACAGACTAATCTTGAAGGATACATTCAAGTTCAACTGTCATTCTAAGGTACCATGCTTTAATGATTGTTGCAGTGATGTTAATATTTTTCTTACTCCCTACGATATAATAAGGATGAAAAATCGTTTGGATATGCATTCCGATGATTTTCTAGATAAATATACTTTGGCTCCTTTCAACAAAGAGCAAAAGATACCGGTTATTGTCCTGAAAATGGAGGACGATGAAAAAACTCCCTGCCCATTTGTGACTGAACAAGGGTGTGGTATTTATGAGGATAGACCCTGGGCTTGCCGTATGTTTCCCCTGGGTTTGGCTTCTCCAAAAGAGCAAAAAGAGGATACCCAAAAGCACGAAGAGTTTTATTTTCTTCTCAAAGAAGATGTTTGCAAAGGTTACGATGAAGATCGGGTGATCTCGGTGGCTCAGTGGATAGACGAACAGGGAATAGAAGATTACAATAAAATGGGCGAGTTTTTTAAAGCGGTGACTTTGCACCCCTATTTGGCAAAAGGGGATCTTAATCCGCAAAAGGTGGATATGTTTTACAATGCCGCCTATAATATAGATGAATTTCGTAGGTTTATACTGCAGAGTTCTTTTTTCCAGCGTTTTGAAATGGGCGATCATATGGAAGATGTGGTAAAAACCCGGAATTTAGAGAATGATATTGAATTATACAAGTTCGCAATGAGATGGTTGATGTTCAGCCTTTTTGGCGAAAAAGTGATTGAAATAAAGAGGGAATATATCAACAAGGCAAAGCAAAAACTATAAAGGGTAAAAATTATGACTGAAAACAAACCTACAGGTGCAGAATATAAGAGTATACTGGTGGTAGGCGGCGGCATAAGCGGCATTTCAACCGCTATTGAGGCTGCTGAACTGGGGTACGAGGTCTATATTGTAGATGAAAAGCCCTACCTGGGCGGCAGAGTGGCCAAGTTGAACCAGTACTTTCCCAAATTATGCCCTCCAACTTGTGGGTTGGAGATAAATTTTCGCCGGATTAAACAAAATCCCCAAATCAGGGTTTTTACCTCCACTAACTTGACTGCTATTAGCGGCCAGGCTGGTAATTACCAGGTTACTTTGAACCTGGATGGCCAGATGGTAAACGAAAACTGCACCGCCTGCAACGAGTGTGTTGAGGTGTGCCCCCATGAACGGGATAATGATTTCAATTACAACATGGACAAAACCAAGGCTATCTATCTGCCTCATTTGATGTCTTATCCGGCAAAATACACCATTGATGATGCTAGTTGTCCGGGTAAAGAATGCAACAAGTGCGTAGAAGCGTGTAAATACGATGCTATCGATTTGGATGCCACGGCTAAAGAGATGAAAATAAATGTGGGCACTGTGGTTTTTGCAACCGGCTGGAGTCCCTATGATGCTAATAACCTGGATAATCTGCAATACGGCATTAGCCAGAATGTAATTACCAATGTGATGATGGAGCGTTTGGCTGCTCACAATGGCCCCACTGGCGGTAAAATCGTCCGGCCTTCTGACGGCAAAGAGGTAAATAATATCGCTTTTGTGCAGTGCGCTGGTTCCAGGGATGAAAATCATCTGCCCTATTGTTCGGCAGTCTGCTGTTTGGCTTCCCTCAAACAGGCCACTTATGTAAGGAATAAAAATACCGATTCTAAGGCGGAAATTTTCTACATTGATGTTCGTGCTCTGGGCAGGTTAGAAGATTTTTATCAAAAAGTGGAACAAGATGAGAATGTGACTCTCACCAGAGGAAAAGTGGCTGAAATTTCGGAAGATCCGGAAACCAAGGATGTTATTCTCAAGTTGGAGGACACCGAGGCCAATAAGCGGTTGAGTAAAAAGTTTGAGATGGTGGTTCTGGCTTCGGGTATGGTGCCCAATGGCATTCCTGCCAATCTTGGTAAAGATCTCCAGGTAGATGAATACGGTTTTTTGCCTGGTCAGATGGAAGATGGGATTTTTGCAGTAGGATGCGCAAAGATGCCGGCCGATGTTTCTTCCTGTGTGCAGGAAGCTACTGGCACTGCGATGAAGGCAACTTTGTCATTGCGCTAATTTTCATGCATTCGGGCGACTTTAAGGTTACCCAAACCGATAACACAGATCTAATGGGGATTTAATAAAATGGAAAATATAGGCGTTTATATCTGTTCTGGATGTAATATAGGCGAGTGTGTCGACCTTTCCAAAGTGGAAAAGGTTGCTAACGAAGAATACAGTGCCAAAGTTTGCCGGCAGCACCAGTTTTTATGCGGTAAAGAGGGTGTAGAACTTATTAAAAAAGATATTGCTGATAACGATCTGGACTCTTTGGTGGTAGCAGCCTGTTCACCCAGAG
>CAZTWC010000402.1:0-2794 GCA_964617105.1 uncultured Myxococcia bacterium | reverse complement strand
CGGTCATGATCTTTTGCTAAATGTCCTATATCTGCTATATCGGGGACTTCGATATATATCCAGCCGTTAGTGGCAAGTTCTTGTTTAATATCAAATAAAAATGCCAGCGGATCTAAAATGTGTTCAAATACCTGCAAAATACAGATAAGATCAAAGGGATGCTGACCAAACATGCCAGGACGATACATCTCTTCAGCCACTGGAATATCCAATTTGCGGCGAGTTAAATCGTCGAAAATTGGTGTAGGCTCTACACCAAAAGAGTTTGCCTGGGGAAACTGCTTTAAAAATGTGTGTAAAAAAACGCCTCCACCACAACCGATATCGATAACTCTCACTTCCGGCTGGATGAGAAAATTGCCGATCTTACTGTTTAACCAGGTGACTTTGGCCCAATTTTCGCTTTTTTCCATGGGAAGGTTGGTAATATTTTCAAAATATCTATCTGGAGAAACTTTCAGGAGGGAATTGTCACGAAATTTTTGGTAGAGGATATTTAATTCCTCCTCCTCTATTTGAGGGTTACGATAGATAAAACCACATTTTTTACAGATTACTATACGGCGATCAATTTTTGTATACTCCGGGGATATTTTCTGCAGATATTTATCAACAAACCTCTGCTTATACAGAGTAGCGTATTCCTTATCACCGCATAAACAACAATTGATTTGTTTCATAGTGCTTTTATCATATCTTTCTATCTATGGGCCATTCGGCGATAACAGCCTGAGTAAGCCAGTAGTCAAAAGGTGAATGGACATCAATGCTGGTCCGTTCATCATCAGTGGGCACGATATCGACATTTTTCCCTACACGCCCGCCGTTACGGACAATATCGGCCCTGGTGGCACAGGCTATACCTGTGTCTTCTCGAAACAGAGGTTCTCTTACCTGCCGTGAAGCATAGGCGATATCCGAAGCTAGACGGATATATTTGCCATCAACCTTACGCCAAAAATTTTTGTGGGTGATATCAGCCACAAATACGGTATCCAGGGAATCATCAGCCAAAAGTCTTTCAACCACTTGGTGCACCCATTCATTTTTCCGAAAAATTTGGTTGCAGATCATAAAAACCACTACGTCGGCATGGTATCCATCATGCTCATCAAGCCAGCAGACAGCATGTTGCAGAGTAGTTTCGGTAGTGGCAAGATCGCCTGAAAATTTCTTTGGCCGCAAAAAAGGAACCTCAGCACCGTATTCTTTGGCAACATTTGCTATGTTTTCATCATCGGTGGTCACAATTACCCGATCGATTAACGGGGTAGAACGGGCAGACTCAATTGGATATGCCAACAGTGGTTTACCGCCAACATCTAATAGATTTTTTCCCGGCAACCCCTTACTACCTCCCCGTGCAGGAATGATTGCAACTACCTTCTTTTTGTCTTTCACTTTTAATCTCCTGAACGTAAATTATAACAAATAGTCGTTTTTACAGCCAAACGTTCTTTGAAAACTGAATAATCGTTGGCGGAAAAATGGAAGAAATCGATTGTCACAACTTTACAATCTTTTTCAGGTCACTGCCAGTCATAAAAAAAATATTTGTTATCGGCCCGGTAAGTTGCCCCTTTTTTCCCGTTGACTTTCCGAATAGTTGCCAATATAATTTCCTCCAGTGCTATTGATTTGCGTCTGTCTTGCGCATTCATTAATGATTTCAACATATGCCAAGATAGCTCAGTTGGCAGAGCAGCGCACTCGTAATGCGGACCTCAACGTGCTTTCGCTAACAATTTGTTCTGCAAAATCAATAACATGTAAAGTTCCCTATTCTTTCAAGAACATATTTGGCGTAAATTTGGCGCAGTACCGGATGGTATGAAGCAGTAAAAAACACACCAGGTAATGAAATTCGGGTTTAATAAAATAATTCAGGCAGGTGCCAGAAGATTATTTCTGACTGGTATCAGGATTGATAATTTGAAGGTTTTCAATATTCTTAAGACAGATTTCTTGATCACAAGTAACCAATATGCATTGGTTTTCCATTGCGGTGCCAATTATAATTACATCAGGAAGTTTTAACCGGGTTTTTCTTCGTAGCGTAATAACTCTGTTTTCAATTGCGGGTGTGATTGGTAATATCTCGACTAAATTTAAAAACTGTTTGATTCTCTTTTCCTCATTGGATGTGATATTAGGATAACCAAGTAACTCCATCCGGGTTATTTGACTTACAAAAATCTCAGCCGATTGAAGATGGACTTGATGAAACGAAACAACGCTGTCTTTGCCAGTCAGGAAACCAATGATAATATTAGTGTCCAGCAGATATTTACTACCACTCATTACGTAAGGCCCTTTGGATTTCAACTGCATCTTTGGAGAAATTTTGTGAACCTTTTAAACTTCCGGCCAATTCCATCAAGGTCTGTTTACCTTTAGAATATTTTTTTTGCGGAACAATAACCATTAATACATCAGCCTCACCAGAAGGTATGCTCTCCGGTAATGATATTTTTATCCGGATCTGTTTATCCTCCGGGATTGTCCACCGCTGTTTTATTGTTTGCATACCATCCCCTTGCTTTAAAATAGAACCTATATTTTAATTATAGAAAATTATTGGGTTGTTGACCAGAGAAAAATTTTACCCCCTCATAAACTCAACCTCGTCACCTGGAGCGACTCGTAGTGTTGTGTCTTGCGTTCCAGTCTCCGGTGTCAGTAGCAGTACCAACTCTCTTGCTTGAAATCTCCGGTGCATCTACTCCGGCATAACGTGTAACTACAACGGATGTTCCGGATTTGAAGATGCACGAGAACTATGCTCTCGACCAGT
>CAZTWC010000401.1:0-2836 GCA_964617105.1 uncultured Myxococcia bacterium | reverse complement strand
GATAGGTCGCGGTCATGGCCGGGTCCCTCCCATAGCATCTGACTTGCCTTTTAGATAGGAGGCAGCGATGGGATCATCCTCTCTTGCGACTGCTGCATCAACCGGTGATTTGGCCGCTACAGTTTTTGCTTTCTTTTTAGCATCAGCCCTTACTTTCGCCCGGGCGGCATTCTTTTCCACCTGCACTGCCACTGGCTCAAACTCCACCAGGGAAATTGTCACTTTTATGGTGGTAGTCCCTGGTAAATCCTCCACTTCCATCCCCTTGAAAAGCACAGTCTTAATCCCGCAAGTGTCAGTCAGGGGAGATGAAACAGAAAATATCCGCGGAATCTTACTGCCATTGCGGCTCCTGAAAGCCTGCTGCAATTCTGCCAACTGGTCATGAACACTCAGGATTGTTCCCTGGTTGCATTCGTGATCCACCAGGTCTATGGTCACATCGACCTCGGTATCTTCAAATCCGGTAGCCTGTTTGATCTTACCCGAGCGGCCCGGCACCTCTATCTCGTCAATCCTGACTTTTTGCTTAATCCGCATCTGCTTATGCGGCACCGGGAACTCAAATATTTTTTGGGAAATATCCGGCGATCCATCCTCTTTGACATCACCAAGGATGATGGTGGTGGGCAGATTGTTATAAAGGTATCGGTTGTCAGTGTCTGACACATTAACATTAGGCATAACTGTAACTCTCCCCCATCCGCATAGCCGCCCGGCGAAAAATATTGGTAAGTTTTTCTTCCAGGTCATCTACAGAAGAAGTGCCATTACCATTGATAGTGATATTAAAGGCACCCCGCTGAAAAGTTATCTGATTGGAAGCAGGTGCAGTAATAAGCGCCTGGCTGTGAGACATTGGCGATGGCAAAATGATATCCGGTAAATCAACTGGAGATGCCGGTGGAGATGTCGATGGATAAAAAGCAGGATCAAGATTAATTTTTCCAAGTGACCGAGTAATTACAGTTGCTGGCTCGTCCTCTGTCTTTAAAATTCCTTTAGCGAAAGTAGGCATTAGTGCCTTACCAGCTCTGGTCAAATCAGACAGCGGTCCCTCTTTAGCATCCGAGCCAGGAAGAAGATCCCGTATGGAGCCCATTACCTTGGCAACACCACTTTTGAGTCGCTTCCACCCTGCCATTATCCCATCAAAAAGGGCATTTATGTATCCTTGGCCAGCCTGCTGAAAAATCTTGCTCCTCCCGGTTACCCAGCCAATGTAGTTATTAAAAATGCTCTTGATGTTGGCCCAAATTTTCCCGAAAGTTGACTTCATTGTCTCCCAGGCTCCGGACCAGTCACCAACTAAAAACTGTAAACCTGCCTTGAAAATCCCGGATATCAGGTGCCAGCCAATTGCAATGGTGTTCGTTATGATGCCAATAGTGGTTACTGTCGCCAGTTTGATAATCTCCCAGGACGTTTTTACAGTTACTGCTATTGCTTTCCAGGCAAAAGTTATTAGACCGGTTGCCACAGCGATCTGCGGAGTCAAAACCGTAGTTATTGCTGACCAGGTATTAAGAACATTTTTTTTTATCAGCGGCCAGATCCCAATCGTATAGTCCGCCACCTCCTGCCAGGCGCTGGTCAAAATACCAGCCAGATAGCCAACTCCGTAGGCGACTGGTTTGGCCATGGTGTAGAAACTCTCCTTTACAAATGACCAACAGGAAGCCAGCCATCCACTGGCAACCCCCATCTCATCGGTTCCATCGGAAAAGGCTACCACCAATCCTGTTATAGCGGTTGCTACCGCCCCAATAGCCAACAAAATCCCCCCGGTGGAGATGTTAATCATAGCCATAGCCATAAGCACCTGGCCGGCCATAATCATCGAGAATCCTCCAATCACCAATATTGCCGCAGATACTGCTCCCAGGGTCACCACTATTCTGGTTAATAACGGATGGGCTTCGCCAAAGGCTGAAAATTTGCTGGCAAATAAACCAATGGCAGAAGCGATCCCGCTTACAACCGGCATCAACTGATTACCAATGGTGGCCATAAATACACTCACAGAGGCTTTGAGCCGGGCAAATGCAGCCTCCGAGGTTTCCTCTACTTTCCTAAAAGCGGTTTCAGTGGAGCCGGCAGCCACACTCATCTGTTCCATTATTGAAGTAAAACTATTGGCCTGATTACCGGTCAGAGCCAAAACACCTGTAAGGGCCTCCACCCGGCCGAACAGGGCTGATAACGCCTCTTGAGAACCACCGGTTTTTTCCGCCAGATGGGTCAGCCAATTTTTAAAGCCCATTGATTGAATTGCCGCGGTGCTAAACTGAATGCCCAGTTTTTCGGCTGTTTTGACCGACTCGGAAGCCTGCTTGACAACAGCAGTAAAAATACCTCGCAGACTGGTAACCGCTTCACCTGATTTTAGACCACCCAGAGTTAGGGCAGAGGTGGCGGCCAACAACTCTTCCAGGGAAACACCTACCGATGATGCCAGGGGTGTTGCTTTGCCAAGTTCAGATGACAATTCACCAATAGTGGTTTTACCTGCCCGCATAGCTACGAACATGGAGTCCGAAACCCTGGTGACCTGGCCTGCCGCCATACCATAAGAATTCAAAATAGAGGTCAGCCCATCAATAGCCACTTCCAACTCTGCCAACCCACCCCGGGAGAGTTTCATAGCGCCTTCGAGCAGAATAGACGCCTGGGCTGCATCACCAAAACCAGCAGAGATAGTCGTATATAGCGCCTTGGCAGTCTTTACCGGCATCTGGCCAAAGGTAGTGGAAAGTTGCTTCACCGTACTGGACAGCGCCCCCATATCAGTTGTGGTGGTATCTACCAGGGTGGATACCTCAGCCATAGCAGACTC
>CAZTWC010000400.1:0-2840 GCA_964617105.1 uncultured Myxococcia bacterium | reverse complement strand
AGACGCGCTTATTTTGGTCACCGAATGGAAACTGTTCAGGCACCCTGATTTTGACAGAATGTTTAAAATAATGAATCAACCAATTATTTTTGACGGTCGCAATCAATACCCACCAGATTATCTCAGCGAGATGGGATTTGAATATGTGGGGATGGGAAGGTAGAAGGGAAAATAATTTGGGCTCTGCCTTTGGACAAAAGGGAGTTATTATGGATGATACGGAACTAGAACATTTCTGGAAAGATAGAATTACTGAGCTTAAAAAAATAATCGGGTTACTTAAAAGTGATCCCGATTATCTTGCTTCTGTATCTGCCGCTGCCCGGGGAATTTTATCCTCTTTTCAGTCTGGCGGCAAACTAATGGTTTGCGGTAATGGAGGAAGTGCGGCTGATTCACAGCATATTGTCACTGAAATGGTTTCCAAATTTTACCTGGAAAGAGAAGCATTAAATGCCGAAGCCCTGACTGTTAATACCTCCACTCTTACCGCAGTAGCCAATGATTATTCATTTGATGCGGTTTTCTCACGGCAAATCGAAGCCAAAGGACTTCCGAATGATGTTCTAATGGCTATCTCCACCAGCGGAAACTCTGCAAATATTATAAACGCAGTCGATGCGGCTAAAAATAAACAGATAAAAACCATTGGTATGACTGGAAAAAATAAGGAGAGTCAACTCTACCAGGCAGCCGATATCTGCATTTGCATCCCTTCGGGTATCACTCCAAGAATTCAAGAGGCTCACATCTTAACCGGCCATATGATCTGCGAATTTATTGAACGGGAGATGTTTCAATAACCATGAGCACCGTCCCAGGGGAATATCAGAGGCGTGATTTGATAAAAAGAACCGGGTATTTAATTGCGGTTGAAAAATCGGGGCTGAATAAACAACTGAGTAATAATTGCTTAAGACGAAAAGGGCAGGAAAACTTTAACGAATTTTCTGCCCTGGGGTCTAATAGGGAAAAAATAATCGCCCGGCGCACCGGGGAGGGTTTTAATAATTCAATCCAATCTTTGATTTGACTAAATTTTTCATCACCTATTTTAATATTGCTGACCTGATAATACTCATTTACTTGATGCAAGAAAAAAAATAAAACCGAAATGATTTTCCACTCACAGGCGATTCGTGATAACTTATGCCCGTCAATTTGATTGTATTTGATAATATTTATAGCATCGGTTAAATCTTTGCTGTTTGAGGTATAGTAATGTCTTAACCTATGCAAAGCTAAATGATTTAAAAGATATTCTGGCGAAAGTCTTTTAAGGCCCTTTTGAGCAAATTCGGTTAAAGGATGCGGCTGGGCATCAGAAAAGATCTGAGTATAATCCAGTTTATACCTAATTTCCGGAAAGAGAGCATAGTGCAGTTCAACAATAATCTCCTTTTTTCCAAAGGGAAAAAGATATTGGCGGTTAATAATAAAATCTTGATTCCGCTTATTGGCATTGAGATTTTTGGCCCCAAGTCTGGAAAATATTTTATCAATTTTACTCAGTTCCTCTTTTCTGACCAAAAGATCGATATCACCCATGCGTCTATGACTTAAATCGCTATACTCTCTACCTAAAAGAGCCATCCCTTTAAGGGCGATGACCTCAATATTTTCAGATAGCAAGGGTTCAATTATCTTGTGCAGAGTGTGAAGAAAGATAATGTTTTTGGCCAAATTGGTTTTAGAAATTCTGTGATTATTGGTTGGTTTTAACCGGTTCATGATGTATATCTGGTATTATATCATAATTTAATCAAAGATTAATTGTCAGTATAACTGAAAGATTATCCGCAAAAAATGACATCTTTTTCAGCAAATACTATCAGGAAACAATGCTATAGACAATGGTTTTCCCAAATCAGTCTATACGTGACTATAGTTGCCGCGCCAATGCTGTTTGGCACGGTTCATTTGCTCATCCAATTACTGCTAATATCTCTTTGTTTTATAACCTTTATTTTATTCATTGGTGAATGTGTATTTGTAGGCCGAAAAATCGAACTGCCGGCAGTAAGTATTATTTTTTTTCTCTATAATCTCTATCTTCTCTGGCAATTAGTGCCGTTGCCAGCCGGGATGATAGAATTTTTAAATCCCAAGGCAGCTGAACTACTTGATCACACATTAAAACCTCTGGGACTGTACAGGGTTGATAATTACCGGCCCCTTTCACTATCTCCACCGGGCACAGTCTTAGAACTATTTAAGGGTCTCGCTTACCTGGTTATATTTTTAGTAGTCACTAATCTGGCCAAAAAGGTTCTACTGAAAAAACGAATTATCCTGGTGATGATCATTACCGCCTGTGTGATTGCGCTAAGCGGTATTTTTCGTTATCTGTTTGGGGTCGAAGAGATATTTGGCGTCAAGAGTTTAAACCACGGTTTTATCTTTTCCTCGTTTGTAAATGAAAACCATCTGGCCGGCTATTTGGGTTTACTAATCTTTTTAACCCTCGGCTTTCGAATGGTAATTGAAAACCAAAATCATAGCAAATTGTTGCTATTTGTAGTGTTTTTTTTAATCCTCTCTGTATTTCTCAGCCTTTCCAGAAGCGGAGTCATTGCCATTTTGCTCGGTATATGGCTGTTTGTTTTGTGGATAAAACCCTGGCAGGACGAGTGCTTTTCAATGGTCAACCGGATTATCGCCATGGCGGTCTCTCTGTTTGTGATCATATCGATCTGGGTAGTGTATGATCAGTTGATTCAAGATTTCTCCAGAACCGCGGGCCAATGGCATTTGGTTAAAGGAAAAGTATGGTTATGGACCATAGATATAATCAAAGATTTCTGGCTCTTTGGGGTGGGAAGAGGCGCTTTTATTGATAT
>CAZTWC010000399.1:0-2846 GCA_964617105.1 uncultured Myxococcia bacterium | reverse complement strand
GATGAAATCTCCTGTTATATTGATATGGGTGGAGCAGCCGGGGCTAAAAAAATGATTACCGGTAGCCTGTCCCTGTTGGGCGAAACCTATTCCCTCACCTTGAAACTGGTTGATCTAAAAACCACCAGTCCGATAAACAGTGTTTTCAAACAAAAAAAATGTAAGCCAGACCAACTATTTCAACTGGCTTTGGAGGCTACCCAGGAACTTTTGGGACTGCCGCCAACCCAAATTCGAGATGGCATTAAGATTGTCCAGGAAAATCTTTCTTCCAAAAGGGCGGACAAAAACGTTTCCCTGTCTAAAACAGGGGTCAAAACTAACTTCAAAGGCAACCTGAAAGTGTGTACCCGGCAATCAAAAGTAGGCCGGAGTTCAAAAGGTGGATGGGAAAAATTTTGTATCCCCCATTTATCTTGCCCCCCCGGCTCCCAGGTGGTAACCGATAAAAACAGCGGTCTGGTTTGGATGAAAAAATCACTGGTCCCCAAAAAGGAGGCGGGGAAAACAGACCAAAAAGTGAGCACCGTCACTAAACCTTATTATCTCCCCCAGCAGCAAGCGGCAAAACTCTGCCATTCTTTTGGCTCTGACTGGCGGTTGCCTCAAGTGGATGAACTGGAATCTCTGTTGCTCTTTGCCAACCAGGTTTCAAAGGCCAAATTGGCCGCCTGCTTCCCAAACCTGAAGGGTAATTTCTGGACCGCCACCCATTCCATGCACTTTTCTGCCAATAAATATATTGTTGACCAGGCCACCTTATGGCAGGTGGATTTTGTTTACGGCCTGGTAAATCCTCTTCACAAAAAAAATTCAGCCTATGTTCTCTGCGTCAAGAGAGAGGCGACTGTTTTAAAATAGCATCTTCCGGAGTAAATAGTTATGCCCAGCCAAGATAGCAATCTTTCCCTGACCCCCAGCTGCAATTTGTTTTATCGGAGGAAGTATTCAATCACTAAAATTATACCACCCGGGACCATGGTGATTTTTCTGGCCATTTTGCTCCACTGCCTTCCAGGCCGTGGAGATAATCAGAGAATCGTTGGCTGGGATATCCCTAAAAAACCGGTGGTAGCGGTTAGTGATTTCATTGATGTGCAAACCCCGGAAAATGAAGGCGAAAAGTTGAGCCTGGTGGTGAAAGTATTATTTACCTCCGCTCTTCACCGTAGTGTAAATTTGCAGGTGGCTGCGGACGGGGCAACCACGCCGCCGCCCCATCTGAAATTATCCGGCACTATATTCCGGCTAAATAAACAAACCGATTTAGACCTGCAGGTTTACGATTTGGGCAGTAAAAAAGTGATATTTACCCTGAACACCAGTTTTGACAGCCCAACCAAAATGCGTCCCGCCCTTTTTAATTTGGCGGCAGAAATGGAGCACCGGTATTTGCGCCCCAATCTGGGAGGGTTGGTTTTGGAGAGCAATCCTTCCACCGCCCAGGTCTATATGCAGGAAAGATATATGGGTACCACCTCCGCCAACATTCCCATGCTGTTGAAGAATATTCTGGCCGGGGATTACAAAATAGCCATCCTCAAGGGTGGATATGAACCTTTTATTACCAGGGTAAGGGTAAAGCCCGATGTGACAAGTAAGTTGAAAGCCCAACTTATTCCTCTTCCTGGCTCGGTGCTGATAACCTCCAATCCGCCGGCGGCCAAAATATATTTGGATAATGAACTAAAAGGGGTAACTCCTCTACAGATTGAGGGGGTTTCTGTAGGTAAGCACACAGTTACTCTAAAACTGGACAACTACTCCCCCTGGAAGCAGGAGATCCAGGTTCAAAGTTCAATTTCTGCCGGTGTTAACGCCCGGATGATAAAAATGCCTGGGCAATTGACTATCACCAGCAAGCCATCAGGGGCGATGGTCAAATTGGGAGGGAAAAAAATCGGGGAGACCCCCCTTAACCTGGATACTATTGAAGCCGGTAAATATCTTATAGAAGTTGAGAAAAAGGAGTTTCTGTCAGATGCATCATCAGTAACCATTGCGCCATCGGAAAAGAAGCAGTTGCACTACGATTTGCAGAGTATATACGGACAACTCTATTTTGTTTCCACTAATCCTCAAAAAGTATCAGTGGTTTACAAGGGAGAAACTTTGGGGGTCACACCTTTAAAGGGCAATAAAATATTACCGGGAAACCATTTGTTTGAATTTCACCGGGAGGGTTTTTATTCCCTCTCCAAAGTGATCAAGGTGAAATCGGGGGAAATTATTCAGGATGAGGTCTCCCTGAAACCTATGATCGGTCTTTTAAATATCACCAGCACCCCGGCCGGGGCTAAAGCGACTTTAACTCATAGTGATAAAGGCACTATGGTGGAGTTAGGACAAACTCCGATTTTCAATTATCGCTACCCGGTGGGAGAATACCAGTTGTCGCTGGAGAAAAAGGGTTATTATTCCCAGAAAGCATCGATACATATCAAAGACGACAAACCGATTACCATAAATCTGTCCATAGAACAGATACCAGGCACATTTATACTGAGATCCCCCGGTTATGAGTCCCAGGTCTATATCAACGGCTATTATGTGGGCAACACCCCTTGCCAGGTGGATCAATTAGCCCGAGGAGATTACCAGGTGGAATTGAAAAATCCTTTTGATATCTATAGGACTAAAAAAACATTAGAGCCCAATAAAGTTGAGAAGGTGGAAGCGGACCTGAGAAAAGATCGCCCCTATCTGAAAAAAATCTTGTTTTTATTAGGGATCCTGGCTGCCGCCGGAGGACTACAGGCCCTATGAAAGGAAAATTTATATGAATGCCATCCAAAAAATTGCCATAATTTGTTGCCTGTTTGTTAGCATTTTACTGGTTGAAAATC
>CAZTWC010000398.1:0-2853 GCA_964617105.1 uncultured Myxococcia bacterium | reverse complement strand
CACCTCGTACCCATCAATAATTCCATCACCGTCTGTATCCGCTTTAGTGGGAGAGATGGTATCAACAGCCAACCCCTTTTCCCTTTGCTTCTTTTGAAGCCTTTTTTCCAACACCCGCTCACAACCGTCCTTGATCATATCGTTATCAGAGTCGGGATTATTGGGATCGGTCTCTCCTGCATCCAGCCGGCCGTTTCTATTACTGTCTTCAGAGCCATCCAGCAGTTGGTCGTCATCTGTATCACTGTCAGTGGGATCGGTGGGATTGGCTCCCGGTCCGGACCGTCCCAACTCCACCTGGTCCTCCAATCCGTCACCATCACTGTCCCGGCGGCATGGATCGGTGACAAATACCCTGGTCTGCCCGGCAATCACCACCTCTATCCCCGCCACCTCCTGGCCATCCTCTAATGTATCGCCGTCACTATCTTTATTGTGGGGTTTGCTGCAAGACTCCACTTCCTGCTTATCCGACAGTCCATCGTCATCAGTATCTTTTTTATTGGGATCGGTGGGTTTAAAAAACGTATACCCCCCTTCGGGAAGTTGGTGTTGGCCATATACTTCGGCAAAATCACTAAGCCCATCATCATCCGAATCAGAGTCCAGGAAGTTGGTTTCCCCCGCCTTCTTGTCCCAATCGCCATTTCGGTCTTTATCCTCTTGGCCATCGCTTAAGCCATCGTCATCACTGTCACTGTCCATGACATTTACCAGCCCATCTCCATCGCTGTCTTCAAAAGGCTTCCTCTCCTTGCCATCAATAACCAAATCCTCATCGCTATCCTCTTTTAAAGGATCAGAAATTGTCTCCACCTGCTGACCGCCCTCACCATCCTGACTGATCTCCACCTCCTGGAAATCGCTGAGCCCATCTCCATCTGTGTCTTTTTCCAAAGGATTGGTACCCAACTGCTGCTCAAAAATATTGCGAAGTCCGTCACCGTCGTAGTCACTCTGGCCACTATCTGAAATAGTGTGATTGGGATTAAAAAACTGGTACCCTTTTTGTTGGGCATGTTCCTTTATCTCTTTTGAGGCTCCCCGCAAAGAGTAGCGCCACTCAAAGTAATCGGATAACCCATCTCCATCGGTATCCAGCAGGCATGGTGAGGTTTCATCCGGATCAAGTTTACCGTTTATATTCAAATCTTCACCAAAATCGGCAATGCCGTCGCCATCCAAATCCCTACCGCCATCAGGCAGCCCATCGCCATCGGTATCTTGCACCCGGGGATTAGTTTTATAAAAAAACCGCTCCTGGTTAAGGAGGCAAGCGCCTGGGTCTTTATCTTCTTGAAAATTCCCCTTTGATTTATCGGTAGGATTTTGAAGATCTGACAAAATTGTATCTATCTGGGCCAATTTTTTCTGCAACAACTCCTGGTTGCCAGCCAATTGTTTGGTCAAATATTGTTTATATACATTCATCCGGTCGATATATTCCTGGCCGCTGGGATTATTGCTGATATTTTGCAGGTCCGGACCTACCTCCAAACCATCGGGGATACCATCGTTATCCGAATCCCAATTGGTGGGGTCCGTGCCAAAAAAGCGTTCCCGACCGTCCAAAAGGCCGTCATCATCGTGATCAGCGTCAATTCCCTTGGTGATTCTCCGATCCTGCAGAGGAAACACCTCTTCGGCGTCTGGCAAACCATCGCCATCAGTATCCTGGTTGTCGAAATCGGTGAAAATTACATATTTTTCATAACTATTCGAGAGGTGATCTTTATCCTCGTCCCGGGGATCATACTCATATTTACCCTGGCAATCGCCCGTGAGACAAGGCCGTGGTTCACCGTCATCACATTCATGGGTGATATTCAAATCACATTGAGCATGATTAAAAGGAGATGAGCAATTGGGATCGGTTTCATCGGAGACCTCCACAAAATCTAGAATACCGCAGCCATCGGAATCAGGTTTCAGGGGATTGGTAGGCTGAGGAGACGTATAGACCAGGCCTCCTCCGGCACTCTTAAAAAGGCCGCTCACCTCATCTCCGTCCGGCAAACCGTCAAAATCACTGTCAATCTCCAGGGGATCGGTTTTCGACTCCACCTCCAGGCCGTCAGCCAGCCCATCGTTGTCAGAATCAGCATCAATTACATTATTAAAACCATCCTTATCGGTATCTACAAAGGGTTTGGTCTCTTTGCCGTCTACAATCTGGTCATCATCACTGTCTTGATCCAGCCAGTCAACCTTTTGGTCATTATCGCTGTCAAAACAGTTGGTGAGCCCGGCTTTATCTGTTTTGCATAAATTGAAATCAAATTGTTCTTTGAGAATAATTTTTCTGGAGGTTTGATCCAGAGAATAGCCTATAGTCTGACTAAATTTATTATAGGTATTGAGCAGAGTAATCTCCCCTTTGACACTATCCAGGGTAATGGTCAACTCTTCGCTGTCTTTAAAAAAATCCTGGTCACTGTCAGCCATAAAAGGGTTAGTTTGGCTAAAATTAGACTCAAAATAGTCCAAAAGCCCATCACCATCGCTGTCTTTTAAATCATCCAGGGGATTATTGGGGTCGGTATTCCAACTCCTTACCTCCTCACCATCTTCGATTCCACCCTGATCGCTATCTTTTTGAATTGGATCGGTTTTATTGACCTTTATCTCTTGAAAATCGCTGAGCATATCGCCGTCAGTATCCTGATTATTAGGATGGGTTCCCAACAGGATCTCCTCTTTATCACTCAAGCCGTCATCATCGGTGTCTGGGTCCAGAGGGTCCAGACGATAAATTCGGTACACCAGTAACTCCTGGCTATCATTGAGACCATCACCATCACTGTCGCTGTTGGTTGGATCGGTATTGTGCTTGTATTCCAGATAATTACCAAG
>CAZTWC010000397.1:0-2853 GCA_964617105.1 uncultured Myxococcia bacterium | reverse complement strand
TCCTGATTGCTCTGGAAAATCTTGTCGTTTTGCCTCCATATAAGCATAGCGGGTATGGGGGGATGTACATTCAGGGCCAAGGCAACATTTACGGGGGAGTATTGGGATCCGTGGGCACACCGATTGGTGAAGGCAAGATCGGTCTAGGCGGAAGTGTTGGTGCCAAATACCGTGCAGAAGGTGGATTTGCCTCGTGACCGGATGAAAGGGAATCTGGGAATCTATACCAAAATCAAACTCGATTCCTTTGGCAATCCTTTTATCGCTTATTATGTAGATCGTGACCGGGACACTATGGGTAAAACTGTCAGCGGGCTTAGACTGGCCAACATGGGTCCGGGTGGACAATGGCTAATCAGAACTGTAGAAGAGAAGACTAAACCACTTTCGAGCCTGCCAGCCTGCGACAATACTTGCCTGCCTTCTGAAATTTGTGCAGAAGACAGTACCGGCCGGGGAATATGCCTGACTAGCGCCAAGGGTCAGTGTATCGGAACCGATGGTAAAAGCAGGTGCAAGTATCCCCATACCTGTGTATTGGAAGCAAATATGCCGGTATGTAAGAATAAGTTGGTTAGAGATATCTATACCGCCTACCCCAGGGGTTTAGGTATGTTTCCCTCTCTGGTGATGAAAAACGACATCCCCTACTTAAGTTATTACGATGGTGTCAGTGGTGATTTGAAAGTTGCCTATTTTTCCGAGGGTTCATTTATAACTATGATAGTGGATGGCTCAGTGGCTGAACTGGATGATGAAGGTAAGATAAAAAAAGATTCAGATGATAAAACCATTTATAAAAACACCACCAATGTTGGTTTTTTCTCATCTCTTGCCTTTAACACCAGAGGAGAACCGGCTATATCTTATTATGATTTGGAGCGGGAAGAGTTGGTGGTAATCTCTGCCCCAACTTTTAATGATCTGTTGCAGGAAAAATTTGCGGCCTCCAGGAAAGTGGTAGATTCCGGAATAATTACCGGTCGCTATCCGGTTTCATTGGTAGGGAGTGATGCTAAGTTATTGTTTGATACCCGTGATCGGGCCTATATAATTTATCAGGACAGCACTCACAACGATTTGAAAATGGCTCTGCAAAAGTCGGCTGGCAAGTGGGATAGTTGGCTAATCAAATCTTTGCGCAGTGAAGGCGCGCACGGATTTTACGCCGACATGGAGATGGAGATGGAAAAAATATACATTAAAAATCTGGAAGTCAGCAAACGGATAAAAGGAAGTGTAAATTACAATTTAGAGATTTTTAATGAACTTATTCCCTAAATGATGGTTAACCAAGGAGAAAACGGATGAAAACCGATAACAGAAAAATCCAAAAGGTCTACCTGACAGCCCTAATAATATTCGCCTGTGTAGCGTTTTTGGCAATCGGATGCGGTGGTGGCACCTCCACCATAGGCGGTCCGGAAGAAGAGATAATGTTCACTTTGAAAATTAAAAGTGAAAAGGTTGACAAACCCATCAACAACCTCTATTTCGTTTATCGTTATAACGATGATTCTACCAAAACTGTTAAGGTGGATACTAAACTTGTTCCCCTGGATAATGATAAGGATATTACTGAAAACAGTTATGCTTACAGTATTCAGGAACATTTGGGCGTGACTGATATTTATGTGGCAGCGCTTAATATTAGCGAAGGGAAAAGAAAAGTTCTCTCGGTTTTTGGTCAAACCTTTGAGGTAAAACCGGAACAAATTTTTCCCATTGTGCTGCGCAAAATTTATACTGACTGTGAAAATGATCAGGATCTGTTTCCCAATTGCGAACAGCCCGAATGTTGTATTGGTATTTCCGATGAAAAATTGGCTAAGGCTTTTGGCGACTGTAATGACGAAGATGCCACTATATTTCCCTTTGCCTCCAGCGACGAGAAAAATTGCCAATATATAACCGGAAAAAATTGTACTTCAGGCAAAGTAGAGACCTCCTCTTGCCAGCGTTGCGGTACCAAAAATCGGACCTGCCAGCCTACTGGTAAATGGGGCGATTGGGGCATTTGTGAAGATCAAAAAGAGTGTAGTTACAATACGGTAGAGTCGGATGTTTGTTCCTCGGGTGGCAAACGCCAGAGAGTGTGCAATACCAACTGTACCTGGGGGCCCTGGTCAGACTGTAAGCAAGAGGGAGAGTGCCAACCGGGCCAAATAAAAGAGTCTCCCTGTGGCAACTGCGGTAAAGGAGCAATGATCAGCAGGTGTATGGTCGATGGAAGTTGGGGACCGCCAGGTCCATGCCAGGAGAGAGGATGCACCCCAGGAGAGGTAAGAACCGCCTCGCAAAGTTGCGGATATTGTGGCACAAGCGGAGAGGTGTGTAATCACAATTGTCAATGGACTCAGACTTGCCTTAATGAAACGGGAGATTGCGAAAAGGGAACACAGGTAAGTTTTGTCTGTGGAGCGGAAGATAAAGGCACCTTAACGTTAACCTGCAACGCCAGTTGTAAACTTTCCAGCGGGGGAAGTTGCTCTTCCAACTCCTCTTGCACCACAGGCAAAAAGCAAACTGTAGCATGCGGGCCCTGTATGCGGGGCACCAGGACTCGTTCCTGTAGCAATAACCAGTGGGGGCAGTGGAGCCGGTGTACCTGGACTTCAGATTACTGCACTCCGGGTAATGTGGAATATACCGACGGCAAATGTGGTCGTTGTGGATTTATCGCCAAAAAATGCAATAAAAAATGTCGCTGGGATTTTGCTTGTGAAAGCCAGGGATCTTGTCAGGCCGATCGGGAGGAAAAACAGGATTGCGGTATCTGTATGACAGGTTCAAAAGTTCGTAAATGCTCTCAGTTTTGCGAATGGAGCAACTGGTCATCTTGCCAGGAATCGC
>CAZTWC010000396.1:0-2854 GCA_964617105.1 uncultured Myxococcia bacterium | reverse complement strand
ATGCCTTGAAAAATTATTTCTGAATGTGAGGTCGCAGAAGAAAAAAAGTGTTCTTGAGCCTTTGGTTGAAAAAACTTTAAGTGCCATTTTTTAATTTTATTATTTCGGCTTGACTTTTTGTCGCTTAAAGGCGACAATAAGATATGGAAATAAAGACGAAAGATATCAAATATTATGTGACTGAGGATGGACACGAACCTTATATAAAATGGTTCAAAGGGATTAAGAATTTAAAAGGTAGGGCACTAATAAAAACCAGACTAAACCGAGTTAGAAGTAGTAATTTTGGCGACTACAAACCTGTTAAAGATGGCGTTTATGAATTACGAATTCATTATGGTCCTGGTTACCGAATTTATTATGGCTTGGATGGTGACAGTTTGGTTATTTTGCTTTGCGGTGGATTAAAAGGAACACAGTCCAAAGACATTAAAAAAGCCCTGCAGTATTGGGATGCATATAAGGAGGAAAAGAAAAATGCCGGTTAAAAATTATGATGATTTTTTAATCGAAAGCCTCAAAGATCCAGAAGAAGCAATCGCCTATTTGAATGCTGCTTTAGAGGATACAGAATATCCAGAGGTTTTTCTAATCGCTTTAAGAGATGTGTCCAAAGCCTGGGGAGGATTGAGCAATCTCTCCAAAACGACAGACCTCAACAGACAAAATTTATATAATCTTCTTTCAAAAGATGGTAATCCTAGATGGTCAAGTATGATTAAAATTCTTAATGCATTGAATTTGAGGTTTACTACTGTCAAAGCGTAATAACTCACTCAAGTCTAAACCACCGCAAAAAGTGAGCATCTACAGCGTGGGTGAAGGACAGGCGCCTCCACCCTCCCCACCTCATACACCTGCCCATGCCGGGCTGAGCACTCGGGGCAGCATCGCCTGTCCAAAGTCGCCAACCACTTGACTTTGACACATAGATGATAAAGTAGCAATTTATTTAGCCCTATCTCGCCAAATCGTCAAAGATATACGGCCGTGCTTGTGACGGCGATTCAATTTTCCAACAAATATCACTTGATGTTGTAAGAAAAATAAGGTATTTTTTCTTACAGAAACAGAGGTGATAATATGTCTAAAAGCATTCAAAATAGAGCACTTAGCATAATTTATGGCAAGGGGAGGGGTTGGGCTTTTTCCCAAAAAGATCTTCTCCCTATTGGGAGCCGCTCAGCAATCGATGTCACCCTGCATCGCCTACTTAAAAAAGGTACTATTCGGCGCGTCATTCGGGGGATCTATGATTATCCCAAATACAGCGAAACTCTTAAAACAGTTTTGAGTCCCGATTATGATCAGGTCGCTCAGGCCCTGGCCCGCAAATTCGGATGGCGGATTCAATTCACCGGACCAACAGCATTAAATATATTGGGGCTGTCAACTCAAGTTCCTGCACGGATTATGTATTTATCAGATGGGCCTGATCGCATCTATACAATTGATACTTATAGCATCGCCTTCAAGCAAACGGCATTGAAAGATAGTGTTTTCAGATTGAGGGAGAGTGCTCTGATTGTCCATGCACTGAACTCTCTGGGGCCAGAACAAATTACGCCGGAAATCATTCAAAAAATACAAACGTGGCTAGACCCAAAAAAATATGAAAGCATCCTAAAAGATACTATAACGGCAACTGGATGGGTTTATGAGGTTATCCGCCAAATCTGCAGCAAGGAAACCTAATGGAACAAATTGCACTATGGCCTAATGAACAACGGGAGGCTCTCTTTAAAGAGACTGGAGCACGCCGTAATTTGCTGCCCGCCATTATTGAAAAAGATTTTTGGGTATGTTGGGTGTTGGGCAGATTGTTTTCTGCAAAACCACTTAATAAAAAACTCCTTTTTAAAGGGGGCACCTCATTATCTAAAGTGTTTAAACTGATTGAGCGTTTTTCCGAAGATATCGATCTGATCCTTGATTGGAACGAAGTAACTGAAGAAAATCCCCTGGCCGAGCGTTCCAAGACAGGGCAAGACAAGTTTAACAAAAAGATACAAAAGGCGGCACTAGTTTATATCTCTGAAAGTTTACTGCCAGAAATACAAAAGATTCTTGGCTCTGTGTGCCAAATTGCAGGAGAGAAAGAATCCCCCGATGTTATTAGTATTCAGTACCCGTCCGATTTTTCTGACACCTACCTCCGGCCAGAAGTCCGGCTGGAGATTGGACCCCTTGCTCAATGGATTCCTAATGATAATTATGAAATTCACCCTTATGCTGCCGAGGAGTTTCCCCACCTGTTTGAACAGCCATCTAGTTTTGTCCAGGTTATCAAAGCAGAACGGACCTTTTGGGAAAAAGCGACGATTTTACATCAGGAAGCCCATAGGCCAGAAAATAAGCCTCAACCTATCCGGTATTCCCGTCACTACTATGATACCGCCCGAATGGCCAGGTCTAAAGTCAGAAAAACCGCGCTGAGTAATATTGAACTCTTATCCTCCGTAGTCAATTTTAAGAAGAAATTTTATCCCCAAAGGTGGGCAAAATACGATTTGGCTGTTCCAGGAACATTTAAGTTGATTCCACCGGCCCATGCATTAACCACTCTTGAAAAAGATTACCGCGCCATGGAGGAGATGATCTATGGAGAAATCCCTACTTTGGATGAAATTATGGGGGTGCTTAAAGAGTTAGAGGATGAAATCAATATGCTGTGAAAGTTATTAACATAGCAACTTGCATCAAACCACCGCAAAAACCGAACACCTACACCTGGGATGAATCCCAGGTGCCTCCACCTTATCCACATCATAGACCTGTCCATGTCGTGCCGAGCACTCGGGGCAGCAACGCCTGTCCAGGGCCGCCCACCACTTGACTTTCTTGACCCCGGCCT
>CAZTWC010000395.1:0-2857 GCA_964617105.1 uncultured Myxococcia bacterium | reverse complement strand
TTTAAACATAAATCTATCTCAATTCCTCAAAGACCAGGTCGGCATTCTCTTTTAAAAACTTACGCACTGCTTCTCCCAGAGAGCCCATCCGCTCCAATTCGGCGATAAACTCCTCTCTGCTTAACAGGGCCAGAGAATATTGAACATTGGCCTTGGAATCATACCAGCGGCTGACAATCCTGGTCCCCACCAACTCCATGTCAGTAAAAACCTTGGTCACCTCCTGGACATGCTGTTCAAAAGACCCTTGCTCATTGTTCTGCTTGGCCGCCTGGGCCTGATAGATTTTCATCATGTTCTTTACCCGGCTGCGAAACATCTTGGCCAACTCAGTGCGGGCCATAGCATCGGCAGCATTACGGCGCAGACCCACATCGGGAATATTGCTGGCTGTCCCCACTCCATAGAAACCTTTACCCTTGATCCCGTCCATAAAACCGGTGGACTTATCTATCCACAGGGGGCGGCCAGAGTCACCCATTTTTTTAGTGGTGCAACTGAGCATAGTAATGGCAACCGTAAGTGCCACGAGCCAACTGGTTAGAATGACACTATTTTTGGATAATCGTTTCATGCGTTCTCCTCCAGAGTAGTGATCTCTTTTTACAGTTTAATCTATATAGCATTGTGGTAATTTATGTAAAGGGGAGAATTAGTTTTGCTCGCCCCGAGAGTCTGTGTAACTTTTGTCTTGCACGATAACACTAGAGGTGGTGCAGTGCAATAAAAGGGTTGCAAAGAGAGAGGGAAAATGGAAAACCTGGAACGTGATTTTAAACGATACTTTAAGGAAACGCTGGATATTGCAGTAAACCTGGAGCAATGGGAAGAGAAGAAAAGACTGCCTTTTTTTCTAAGGAGTGGAAAAGAGTTCAAAATCTCAATGGCCTTATACTACTCCCCATGGCAGAACCAGATGCCTGCCAACTGGAAATCTGGAGTTATTCACCGGCAATATTTGCTGAAAAAGGTGTAGCAGATCGTTTTTCCCTATACCTGAGTTTGAAAAAAAACGATGATGAACGTGTTGAGTTGGCATTGGAAGAGATGATGGAGCAAGTTAGATGGTGAAAGGCTTGGATCGATTCAGGGTTACCAAGGACTTAGACATTTGTATTTCTCAAGCACTCCATCATTTATCCCCTGGTTTATCCAGCTCATTATCAGGTAACTGGTCGGAGATAAAATTATCTTTGGACATAACAGAGCGTCCAATCTCTTTTTCAGTTTCTTTCCGGGCATTACCGGCAACTTTCCCGCCGCGTCTGGCAACCTGTCTGTTTTCCGGGAAAGTTGCCGGCTTTTCTTTTCGGGATATTTCCGTGGTGACCTTCTCCCCAAGCATGGTGAAGATCAACTCAAGGTCGGTCATATTGTCCCGCAGGTTTGCCTTTGACTTGGCTGGGATATTTTTATACTTTTTATAATCACTGGGGGTTATGCCAAAAGTAGCCTTGGAGATTTCTGCGGTCAGGATGGCGTAGTCTTTCTGCTCTTTAATACCCCTTTCTTTCCATTCATCCGTTAAATTCTGACGAATAGCCATGCCGCGCAAACGTTTGTCAATCCAGTCTTTGGGATATCCCTTTTTTTCGTAAAGGGCTTTCATCCTTTCCTGTGCCAACTCCGGGTTTTCTATCTCCTGTACTCGCTCATAACCCACTGCCGCCAACCATCGCTTGAAAGGTTCCGCCTTGGGGGAAGGAATTGATTGAATAATGCGGAAAATACCTTCGGTATTGGCACAGTCGGTTTTATATTTTTTACCATCTGCAGCTTTAAGTTTCAGTCCGTGACAATTTGTCACAACCTCGCTACCCTCCTTTTTCAGCCGTTGTTTCAGTTTTCGCCAATAGGCACCAGCGTCAACACTATCTGTTAACACCCGGCATACATCAATAACTGAAAACCACCACTCCTCCTTATGCCAGTCCCTGCGGATTTTTCTGTTTTCAAAAACGACAATAGCCTGGGTCTGTTTCTTTAGACCTGCCATACTTAATCCTCCAGAACGGTTTTTTAATTAAGTTCCAGGCTGGATTCTCCAGCGCCGAAATACAGAATTTGATCTACAAAAGCGGATGAATGAAGAAGTATTTTTTCATTACCTCAGGAATTTTGCAACCGAAAACTATGTTGGTTAGTAGAAAAAAGTATTGAATGGCAATCTAATCAGAAAAGACCAAAAAAGGTGGCAGGATTTGCATACTGTCGACTGGCTATCCCGTTTGAGAGGTTGTCAATTATCTAAAAGCCCAAAACGCCGCCGCACTCACCACCACCCCACCTGCAAATCCCAGCCAGCGGTTGAACTTAGTAGATTGCCACCAGGGAGGATTTTTCCGGTCGCTGATCCAGTTGTCTGCGGTTTTGATCTTTTTCCGACATACTTCCATTTCTCGCTCCCGCAGCGATTTTTCTAAATCCAGTTTGTCCTGTAGAGTCTTGGTTGCCATCTTTAGATTAAAGTATTCCTTGACCTTTGCCTCCGGTAGAATGACTCCATCGCAAGGGGCAGTCTCGCCTTGAAAAATTGGTGTGGCTGTAGGACAGTCATTGGCCAGGACGGCCAAAGGTGAAAGCAGAATTGAAATACACAGGATAGTTGAAATCAGAATTATCATCGGATTGCTCCTTTCTATTCTGTTACCAGCTTGGCCAGGTGAAGATAAAACTCCAGGTGGTCGAATTTCTGGTCATCTATTCCGCAAAAATAGCCAACCTGGTTCATGTGGTCGGCCAGCATGGCATCTCCGTGGTATGCTTGATAGTATTCCGGTTTCTCTACTGTGACTCCTGCCATCATGAGTATCTACTCCCATTTTCCTGTAAAGCCAAAAGCCTTTGCCCATCCTGC
>CAZTWC010000394.1:0-2873 GCA_964617105.1 uncultured Myxococcia bacterium | reverse complement strand
CCGGAGCCTTACATCCCATTACCCAGGCCGTAAAAATCGGTGTGCAAACTGGAAAACCATTTAAAATAGGTACCGCTTTTATAAATCGGGGTAACTGCCTGCCCTGGGCCAATGGGACAGCCTGTATTGTCTGTGAAGAGCACTGTCCAACTGCCCCCAAAGCTATTAAATTAAAGGAGAAAAAATATTGGGCCCTCCAGAAAAATGTGATAAAATTACCTTCTATCGAACCTAAACTATGCACCGGCTGCGGTATTTGCCAGTTTATGTGTCCGGTAAAAGGAAAACCGGCTATATATGTTACCAATTGGGGCGAAAGTCGTCATCCTGGTGATCTTTTAGGGTCAACCCGGCGTTAAAATTCTGGGAATTTTTTTCATTTTTAAACACCTTGGTAATCAATTAAATGGATGAAACTCTTTTAAAACAGATGATCGGCCAGATGTTTATCATCGGCTTTGATGGTCCCAGTATAACTCCCGAGATAGAGGGCTGGCTAAAGCGAGAAAACCTGGGGGGGCTAATTTTTTTTAAACGCAATATTGAATCCTGTGAGCAGGTAGTGAAAATGACTTCACAGGTTTATCATTACCAGGGTGATTCTTTGCCCTTTTTAGGAGTCGATCAGGAAGGAGGTCGGGTAGCCCGTCTAAAATCTCCTCAAGTGGCTAATACTGAATTTCCACCCATGAAAGTGGTGGGTTCCACTAAAAACAATAAAAATGCTCAGCAGACAGGAGCGATAATCGGCAATGAAATACGCAGCCAGGGCTTTAATCTCAATTTTGCCCCGGTCCTGGATGTGAACACCAACCCGGACAATCCGGTAATCGGTGACCGCAGTTTTGGCTCCGACCCGGTTTTGGCAGGCCGTCTGGGGGTTTCCTTTGCCAAAGGATTACTCAAATATGGAGTCATACCTTGCGGAAAACACTTTCCTGGGCATGGAGACACCGATCTGGACAGCCATTTTCACTTGCCTATGCTGCAGCACACCTGGCACCGGCTTAACCGGGTGGAACTTATCCCCTTTAAAAATGCCATCGCCTGGGGAATCCCCATGTTGATGACCGCCCATATCCTTTTAAAGAGGATAGATTCAGCCACCCCGGCCACCCTGTCTCGTATCGTCTTGAACTATTTACGGCAACGGATGGGACATACCGGAGTTATAATCTCTGATGATCTGGATATGAAAGCCATCTCTGATCATTTCCAGGTTGAAGAGATCCTGGAAAATGGATTGGAAGCAGGGTTGGATATTTTTCTATTCTGTTCTCCTGGCGCCGATTTTCCCTCAATGCGCGAATATATCTTAAAACTGGCCCGCAAACGAACTCGAATTCGCAATCTAATCGAAAAAAGTTATACCCGCATCCAAAAATGTAAAAGAAAACTAAGCCACCATCCTCCAGACCCTGAAAAATGTCAGAAAATTTTGAACTGCCGGGGGCACAAAAACATAGCCAAGAAAATCTGGGCAATCACCTAAAATTTTGTTGCCTAAAAAGCCGCGGTTAGATATAGTAAATAGTTTGAATTAATCGAATCGGGTATCATTACTTACCCATACTTAAAAATAATGTTATTAATTCTCGGAAGAGAACTTACATCCTAAACCATTATTATCTCTCTTTGCCGATTAGGAGGTCCAAAGTGCCAGTTTTTGATTACATGCAACTAAGGGATTACGAAAATGTATTTTTTTGCAATGACAACCAGTCTCAACTGCGAGGTATCATTGCCATTCACGACACCACCATGGGACCGGCTTTAGGCGGTTGTCGCGCCATACTTTATGAAGATGAGGAGCAGGCTCTGGTGGATGTTTTACGTCTTTCCCGAGGCATGACTTACAAGGCTGCTCTGGCCAAAATTCCCCACGGGGGCGGTAAATCGATTATGATGATGCCGAAAAATTTGGAAAACAGAGAGGCTCTTCTTATCTCTTTTGCCAAACATATCGACCGGTTAAACGGCAACTATATCACTGCTGAAGACAGTGGCACCTCTCAGGCAGATATGGACCTGATGAGTAAATATACCAAGTTTATCACGGGAAAAAGCGGCCAGGGTGGAAGCGGCGACCCTTCTCCCATGACCGCCCTGGGAGTTTTGAGAGGCATCCAGGCAGTGGCCAAATTTTTATGGAACCGCAACGACCTGGAAGGGCTGACCATCGCTGTCCAGGGTGTTGGACATGTTGGTTACCCATTGGCAAAACATCTACACGAAAACGGCGCCAAACTGATAGTGTGCGATGTGGTTAAAGAATACACCCAAAGAGCGGCCGATGAGTTAAACGCCAAAGTGGTGGACCCAGATTATATTTACGACCAGGAATGCGATATCTTCTCCCCCAATGCACTTGGCGGCGTGGTTAATAATTACACGGTGGGCCGTTTGAGGTGCAAAGTGGTGGCTGGCGCCTCCAACAACCAACTGGACGAAACAAAACACGGCGAAGAGTTAGCTCAGCGTGAGATCCTCTACGCGCCCGACTATGCCATCAATGCCGGCGGACTAATTAACGTCTCCCAGGAATGGGCCGGATACAACGCCGAGATAGCCATTGAAAAGACTAAAAATATATATGATACCATGATGGAGATCTTTGAGAAATCAAAGTCCAGCGGCCAAAGACCGGAACAAGTGGCCGACGCCATTGTGGAAGAGCGAATTGCCGCCAAAAAAGCGGAAAAGTAATACTGCCAAACTAGCGCCCGTCCAAAATTTTCTCCTCCAGGAGAATTTCCGGATGGGCACTAAATTATAATTGCCACCACCCCCTGCCTTGCATATTGAACCTCACAATCCTTACAACGCCAGGAGAAATTTAGTTTGTCCGCAATACGATATTTTTTCCAACTGTT
>CAZTWC010000393.1:0-2888 GCA_964617105.1 uncultured Myxococcia bacterium | reverse complement strand
TTTGAGGTGTTGGAGGTCAATGACACCATCAGGAAAATGATAATCGGAAATGCGTCTCTTGATGAAATAACCTACATTGCTCACCGGAACAATTTTGTTTTTATGCTGGAAGATGGATTGGATAAAGTGACCAAGGGGCAAACCACCCTGGATGAGATAATGGTCGCTATTCCCAGAATAGATACCCACGAAAAATTGCTCTATGCTTCTGGGAAATACGGGAAGGCAGAAAAACCCAGAAAAGCGGTCGCTGTTGAAACAAATCAAAAGGCTGATTCAGAAGAAAAGAAATCAGATGAATTACGGGAACTTACAGAGGACGGAAAAAAAGAAACCGGGGACCAGCAACCATCCCAAGAAATTTCATCCAATGAGAAAAGAGCCCAGGATGAACCATCAACCTCATTAGATAATGGTTCCACCAACCCTCAATCCCAACCTCAACCCCAACATCAACCTCAATCCCAACCTCAACCTGGCAATATAGCCGGGCAACAGGCATTGCCCCCTCAACAAACAGGTTCGTTTATACCTAAAAAAGAGAAAATATTGGTTATTGAAGATGACCAAAATACCCGGGATCTGCTACAGAAAATACTGGAGCACAATTTTTACGAAGTGGTGGTTGCCCAGGATGGTTACCATGGGATGGAGATGACATATCAAGAAATGCCCAATTTAATAATCGTAGACCAGATGATGCCAAAAATGACAGGACTTGAATTTATTCAACGGATCAAGGGCAATCCCCTTACCAAGAATATTCCCATTATTATGCTGACTGCCCTGGACGACTCAGAATTAGAAGTGAATGCTCTAGAATATGGTGGCGATGATTTTGTCAATAAACCGATCAAAAGTAAGCAACTGATGGCCCGAATAAAGAAAAGAATATTAGCCAATCATCACTGATGCGCCCTAATTTCTAAATCTCCCGAAAGAATTGTTCTATTTTATCAATGGAATTTTTGAGAGACTCTATCTCTTTTTGATGATTATTATCTTCCAGAACCGGAATAACCTGGCCTTTAATAAAATCGATGGTGCTAATAACCTCTCTCTCCTCTTCTCGCAACTTGACTACCAGGCTGTTCAGGTCTTGAAAAATATCTTTAAATTCATCTTTTTTTCTTAAATGGCGTTGAGAAGGCCATTTTCCCTCTAGTATAGTATTGATAACGTTTTTAATTACATATATTGGACCAGCCATACGATGGGTGAGAAGAATTCCCCAGAAAAACAAGAAAATACCGGTAGATATTACAAAAGTAGCCAGGGTTACTATGACAATAATATTGGCTTGACTGAATTCCGGGTCCAACATCCCCATCATCTCCATATATTCGTTATTCCGCTTCCACCACCAGTACATTATCAAAGCGACCAGCAGAGAACCTACTACTCCGGAAATAACTAAGTATAGAGAATATTTAAGTTGGAAGGCTTTATTGATCAAATATTGCCGACGAAAACGTTTAGGTTTTACGTATTGTGCCATTAGTTATGTCTCCATAATTATAAGAAATATATATTTCTTACAGCAAATATTAGTTGAGATTATCCTTGTTAGCAAATTATTATAAAATTATATAATACATCAATAACTAGAGGTAATCAACGAGAAAAATAACTGGAGTCTCCAATCCCTTCTCTGATAATTTGTGGTTCATTGCCGGTAAGGTCTACCACCGTTGATTGCTGGTAGGGGATTACACCGGCATCTAACAATATGTCTAAATTAGCGCCAATCTCATTTTCAATTTCATCGGGATCTGAATATATTTCATCGGTTGAGAGTGCACTGGCGGTAATAAGAGGATTACCCAGATATTTTACTATTTCCAGGCAGATATCGTTGTCAGGAATCCGAACCCCCACTGTTCTTCGTTTGGTAAGCATTATTTTTGGCACCAGGGTGGTGGCTGATAAAATAAAAGTATAAGGCCCCGGTAAAAGTCGTTTTATCAATTTGAATGTTTGATTAGATATGATTACATATTCATTCATCTGTTTGATATCACTGCAGATAAAACTAAGAAGTTTGTTCTTTTTAAGTTTTTTTATCCAGTGAATTTTTTCTATAGCCCGGCGCTGAAAAATGTCGCAGCCTATACCATAAACAGAATCGGTGGGATAGCAGATTACTCCTCCACGGGTTAAACAATCTTTTATCTGGGTGGCTATCCGTGGTTTTAGAAATCCTTTGTCAAGATAGAATTTTTTCAATCTATTTATCCCTAAAATGTTTTTTGCGTCTCAGCAGATTGGAAACCTCTGGCGCCTCTTTGACCGTGTGGGCCAAAATACCAAGGAGTTTTTTAGCAAATTTACCACCAGGTTCTATGACAGCAGTTAGTTTAGTCTTACCTGGTGGATAAAAATCCCATCCCTCTTGGTTGGCGGTCATCTCTTCCCAATTGGCAAATAGTTGTCCCCATTGGCTCTCTAAGGCATGGCGCAGATGTTTTTTGCCCCGGTTTGGGTACCAATAGAAATCGTGATACAGAACACTGGCAATATATGACCAGGGAGCCATCCAGGTTTTTAAAGACCACTCCACCAACTCTTTTAGACTTCCCCAATAGATCCGGTGCTGCATTTTGGCGGCAAAGGTCAAATTCTGCATGGGCCCAACAAAGTTCCAGTTTTGAGCCGCTGCATCCTGATCGCCGACTATCTGGATTTGGCTGGGATCACCGCATCCCAGGCCCATCTCGTGAGCCAAGCGGATAAAATCTATTTTTAAGGGATCAAACCCCATCAATTTAGCGGCCACCGCATCGATTGCCACCTGGTCGGCAGAAGCCAGAAGGACATTTTTAACATGGGGGATCATACAGCGAGGTCCAGGACCATCGCCGGCAAAAGTACCGTCCATCACCGCAAAT
>CAZTWC010000392.1:0-2893 GCA_964617105.1 uncultured Myxococcia bacterium | reverse complement strand
AATTGAGCCGCTATGCAGGCTAATTCTTTTTGGTCATTAATGGCGCTCAATATCTATTCTCCTTACACTTCTTTTTACTTCAATCAGGGCCCAATATTTAGATTATTTCCAATTATTACGAATAGATTTCATAGGACGTAAACCATCGGTAGGATCGGATCGCCAATTCCGCTCTTTCTCTTCTATAAAGGTTGCCTTTTTTAAAGGCACACCATCCGATTCCATACCAATATTAACCATATCTATAACCGGTTTAATTTGAGATGGGAGCCAACAGTGCCCCAGATTATACTCTCTGCCGCGGGTATCGAGATCCAGATGGAACTCCACTCCATCCGCATCCCATTTAAATAGCGATCTTAAGAGCACACCGGATTCTCCGGAGTGGTCTGACCAACCCACTTTAATATTTCTGGATTTAAACCGTTTTTGTAAGGTTGCCAATACTGACAAGTTACATTCGTTAACCGGAGCAGGATAACCGGAAACACAATGAAAAATGGTTAAGTCCTTACATCCAGCCTTAAGGGCTACTTCCACCGCCTGATCCAATTCATCCATATTTGCCATACCGCTGGAGATAATCAAAGGTTTTAAAGTGGCGGCACACTCTTTGATTAGATCGTGCCATAAAATTTCATAGGAGGCGATTTTAAAAATATTTATATGTGGCTCCAACTCTTCTATTGCCTCAAGGTAAAAGGGTGTGCAACAAAAATCAATCTCCTTTTCTTTACAGTGTTGTCCGATCTCTGGAATAAATTGGCTGGGCAGTTCCCATTCCCGCCTCTGGCAATGTGTTTCTGATGATGATAAAATTTCCGGAGCAAACAGTTTGTCTATTTTAAAAAGTTGGAATTTTACCGCCTGGCAACCGATATCTTTACTGATATCGATAAAATTGTGGCAACGATCCAAATTTTTGTTGTGATTGCTGGAAACTTCACAAATGAAAAAAGGCGGTTTTAACATCAGTTAATTCCTTGTATCTTAAAATGAAAAGAAGATTCTCCTTTAAATAAATAGGCAGCGGTATCATCCATCTCTCCAATAGAGTGGGAGATTCGACAGAAATAATCAGTTACTTTTTCATGATTGAAGAATTCTCGAAAGGTCAAAAGAGGTACAGAGTAACAGATTTTTTTGGGGACAGAGATTTTGATTCCTTTATTATTATCTTTTAAAATTAACACTCCATCAGAGGCACCCAGGCATTGATTGGCAGAAATATCAAAGTTAACCGCTTTGGTATGATCAATTTCATATCCAGTTAAATTAAAGGTTTCAGTTCTGTTACCGCCGTTTTTTACCAATATTCGCAATTGATCTCGAACAAATGCCTCTGAATTAAGGGTGACAATCCCGATCCTATAAGCGCCAACAGATAAGCCATCCCATTTGAAGTGGTAATGGATTTTAATCAGAGGCTGCTCAATTCCAAAAAGTAGGCTTTTATAGAGTAGCCCCTTGGAAAAAGCGATGGGGAAATTTAAAACTAAAAAAGCACCATCTTCATCTTCCATCTCACCAACCACCTGGGGTTTGACTTTATCCAGGTCGGTAAATTTACGCCCTCCCCTCTCCTGAAACACCAAATGACCACTGAAAAAATCAGCGCCCAATCCGATCTCCTCATATCGTCCGTGTTTGGCTGTGCCAAACAGAGGTTCAGAATAGATATCGGGAAATATAACCTGTTCAAAAGCGCATCCTTTTAACAGATTTAAAGTTGCATCGATTTTGGGGGTAACTATATTAAGGTATTGATCTCCTTTGGGTTCGATTTTTCCCCGGGTAATTTTTGAACAATATCCCTTTTTACCTTTGAGGAAAAAAGGAGAATACCGGGCTGCCCCTATGGGCTGTTTTATTTTATTCTTTAGCCGGCAGCCTGCCAGGCTGGTTTCCAACCGATTCAGTCTCTCCTCAAGTTGACCTTTTATATTATGCCATTGATTCCACTTTTGGTCGGTGGTATGGGTCCTGAAATCACTACCCCAAAGAAAAAGCAGTTTTTCCCAACAAAAATCAAGTTTATCTTGATAAAGGTCGGCTCCTTGACACTCTTTAAGATCTAATATCCGGTCAAATAAACAGTGACAGATTGTATTGATGTTAACATCTCCCCTGCCGGTCACTGCCCAGCGGAGTAGATTGTATTTTTCCTGTTTTTTACAGGGGATAGGGGTTTCGGTTGATTCTAAATGGATAACGGGCATATTGGTTTTAACCTTTTGCTTATCCGAGTTCTCTCTGCCGGTTGTACCAATTGATTTCCGCCATTTTTTGGCTATCTCAGCCGGAGTTTCAAGAATAATTTGCTGGTTTGAAGATATGATCTTAAAGACTTTTTCCATCCGGTCTAACATTGGTGTTTTTTTGTCAAATGAATAAAAAAGTTTGGGAGAACCGGGCTGGTAGTCAAAAATCTCCAAGTCGCTTCCATACAGACAAAAACAGGGAAAATCTACATCATGGCCCAAACTCATAATCTGTTCTATATATTCCCGGTATTCCACTTCTGAAAGATCGCCAAAACAAAATCTTTGAAATTTTTGAAAAGCAATACTGTTGTTCCAAAGAACTGTCCCCTTCTCTTGCCACTGATCTTGAATAATTACTGGTTGATACTGGAGGTGTAACGGCAGGCGGCCATGTCGGGAAGAGTTGTTCCACTCCATGATAATTTGTTTGAATCCAGTTTCACTGGCTATGGAGAGGATAGAGGCAGAATAGGTCTGCTCATTCACATACAGGGTTTCAGGTTCTCGGCCCAATAGTTGGCGATAATAGTGTTGGCCCAATTGAAAGTTTTTTTGATTTATTTCTGCCGGAGCCAGAGGGAAAATAATCTGCATGTACCCGGAGCCTAGGACTTCCAGAGTATTATTCT
>CAZTWC010000391.1:0-2903 GCA_964617105.1 uncultured Myxococcia bacterium | reverse complement strand
ATGTGCCTTAGCCAAATAATGCCTGGCAACGATTTACACGGCGGTTTTGCCGATCATGTGGTGGTGCCTGGCAAATTTTTACAGCCGGTATCAGAAGATCTGCTGGACAAATACAAACTGAGAGAGTTATCAATTGTGGCCGATGCAGTTACCACGCCCTTTCAGTCGATTAAACGCTCCGGCCTCAAGCAGGGAGAATTGGCTATTTTTAACGGCGTGGGCGGCATAGGCGGCTATGGTGTTCAAATAGCCAAAGCCATGGGCGCTAAAGTGGTGGCCCTGGATATCGATGACTCCAAACTGGAAAAAATGAGATCCTTGGGAGCCGACCAGGTATTAAACGTCAAAGATCTGAATATCAAGGAGATTAAAAAAACGGTTAAGGGTATGGCCAAAGAGTTGGGCGCCCCAGCGGTAATGTGGAAAATTTTTGAAACCTCTGGCTCCAGGGCTGGCCAGGAAACCGCCTTTGCCCTGTTGAATTTTGGAGGCACGGTGGCCTTTATTGGCTTTACCATGGAAAAACTCAATATCCGCCTGAGTAACCTTATGGCCTTTGACGCCACCGCTTTTGGCAACTGGGGCTGCCTGCCGGAATATTACCAGGATGTGCTGCAAATGATTACCGAAGGCAAAATCAATGTCAGAGATTGCATCGAAGAATTCCCCATGAGCCAAATAAACGATGTTTTTGCCAAAGCCCATAAGGGTGAATTGGAACGGCGGGCGGTTATGGTGCCCGATTGGTAATCAAAATCGTTTTCCAGCGGCGGCTTTGCCCGGAAACAGGCACGACTTAATAAAATGGCATTTATTTAAATAAAAAAAGGAGTAAAAAAATGAACGAAATTATCAACCACGATATTGTTGAAAAAGATGAATTTGAAGGGGTAAAATATGAACTAAGGTCGGCTTTGGACGTTAAGGGCAATCCTGCCGAGGGTCTGCACAACGCCTGGATTTGGCTGAATAATCCCAAACAGTATAACTCTTACACCACCGAGATGGTAAAAAGTGTTATTTTGGCTTTTAGGAAAGCCTCCAACGATAGAAGCGTCAATGCTATCGTTTTTACCGCTGTGGGCGACAAATCATTCTGCACCGGTGGCAACACCAAAGAATATGCTGAATACTATGCTGGTAATCCCCAGGAATATATGCAGTATATGCGCCTGTTTAACGATATGGTCACCAATATCCTGATCGCTGACAAGCCGGTAATCTGCCGGGTAAATGGGATGCGTATCGGCGGTGGCCAGGAAATAGGCATGGCCTGTGATATTTCCGTGGCTGCTGATACTGCCCGCTTTGGCCAGGCCGGACCCAAGCATGGTTCTGCCCCGGACGGCGGCAGCACCGATTTTCTCGATCTCTATGTTGGAGTAGAAAACGCCATCGTGGGTTGCACTCTGTGCGAGCCCTGGAGCGCCCATACCGCCTACCGGCTGGGAATAATCTCCGAAGTGGTGCCCACCCTCAAATTAGATGGTAAATTCATCCCCAATCCCATGGTAGTCACTGACCGCTGGACCGACGAGTTTGGCCGGCTGGTTTACGGTGATTTCAAAACCGGTGAAGAGAAGGCAAAAGGCAAAGAGATCATGGCAAAATGTGAAGTTGACCAGTCGCTTTTGGACCAGGCGGTTGACCGGACAGCCACCAAATTGTTGTACACTTTCCCCAATTGCACCATCAAAACCATTGGTTCTATCCGCAAGAAAAAGATGGAGCACTGGTACAAAAATTCAGAGTCCAACCGGCAATGGCTGGGCCTGAACATGATGACCGAAGCCAAAGCCGGCTTTAGAGCCTTTAACGAAGGTCCCAGAAACAACCGCGAAATCGATTTTGTCAAATATCGTCAGCGTCTGGCTACTGCCACTCCCTGGACCGAAGAGCTACTGAACGAAATTTTACCCAAAGGATAATTATTTAGTGACTGTCCGGAAATTAGGAAGTTGAAAAAAACTACAACCATACTTTGAACAAGGAAAAAAATAATGAAAAGAATCGCAGTAATACCCGGAGATGGTATCGGTATCGATGTAACCATTGAAACCATGAAAATTCTAGATTGTCTCAAGGAAATTAGAAACCTTGACATTGAAACAGTTGAATTTGACTATGGTGCCGAAAAATATATAAATACCGGCATTACCCTTCCGGATGGAGCTTTGGAAGAGTTTCGCGATGAATTTGATGCGATTTTTCTTGGCGCCCTG
Organism: uncultured Myxococcia bacterium; assembly: GCA_964617105.1. GTDB lineage: Bacteria > CAZTWC01 > CAZTWC01 > CAZTWC01 > CAZTWC01 > CAZTWC01. The sequence continues at coordinate 681 of CAZTWC010000391.1, read as the reverse complement.
GGCGATCCCCGGGTTCCGGACATGAAGCATGGCCGTGATATCCTGTTGGGGTTGCGCTTTATGCTCGATTTGTATGTCAATCACCGGCCGGTGAAACTGATGCACCCTGAGTTGACACCGCTCAGAGACCGGACAATGGATGATATCGACTTTGTCTGTTTCCGGGAAAATACTGAGGGCTTATATGTAGGCATGGGAGGTATTTTCAAGAAGGGGACACCTGATGAGGTGGCTATCCAGGAAGATATCAACACCAGAAAAGGGGTGGAACGGATTATTACCCACGCCTTTGAATTTGCCAAAACCAACAATAAAAAAAGCGTGGTAATGAGTGACAAATCAAATGCTCTCCGTTTTGGCCACGATCTTTGGCAGCGGGTATTCTATGAGGTAGCGGAAAAATATCCGGACATAGAGTCCTGGCACCTTTTTGTGGATGCTCTCTGTATGCAGATGGTCAAAAATCCGGCTCAATTCGATGTTATTGTCACCTGCAATATGTTTGGAGACATCATCACCGACCTGGGAGCTCAACTACAAGGCGGTCTGGGACTGGCAGCCTCTGGAAATATCCATCCAGGCAAAACCTCCCTGTTTGAACCAGTGCATGGATCGGCTCCCAAATACCACGGCAAAAATATTGCCAACCCTTTAGCCGCCATTTTAACCCTGCAAATGATG
>CAZTWC010000390.1:0-2907 GCA_964617105.1 uncultured Myxococcia bacterium | reverse complement strand
CGTAGTGCCCCATCTGGCCAATCTCAACGTAGGCTGGTTTAACAGTATGCAAATAAGTAATGGCGGCGGCGGCTATCTGGATACCAAACTGTTCTTTACCAAACAGAGAGATGCCAGCACTTCGGCTGTTTGCGCTGATGTGAATGGCGATGGAAATGTGGATATCATTTTTGGAAACACCAAAAAATTGAACAAAGAGGGAGCCCAGAACCGGATCTATTTAGCTAAAGGTAAATATGATCCAAAGAAACGTTTGGAGGAGAATTTTACTGACGCAACTACAACCAACTTGGCTCAAAAGAAAGATACCACTCTGGATATGGAGTTTATGGATCTGAATAATGACAATAAACCCGATCTATTGATCCTGGCCAATGGTCATCAGGGGCAGGGAGGAGCAAAAAATCGGGTCTATAAAAATGAAGGGGGCAAGTTTGTAAAAGATGTCACTGATATCTGGTTTGAACCAGCCCAAAATAAAGGGGAGACCAGAGTGGTCAAAGTTGGCGATCTAAACAAAGATAACAAGCCCGATGTAGTTTTTGGCCAAGATAAAGGTATCATTAAAGTGTGGCTCAATAAAGGGAACAAATTTGAACTGGCCACGGTGGAAGATATGCATCCTATTCCGGGAGAATATTTGAGCCTGCAGATTGTGGATCATAATAATGATGGGTACAATGATATCCTCTATACCTGTAAAAAGAGGGACAGCTCAAGAACTTCATTGATAAGTGGAAATACGGATCCTGCCGTGGGCCTCTTGGTTACTAATATAACTAATGGGAATACAACTTTTACTCACATGCCGCTGAACGATTTACATGTCCCTGATGAGGTACTTAAAAAAGTGAAAATCCCTTCGGATAAAGCGGAATTTGTTGCCTCTGTTATGGTGGATGTAGATAAAGATGGTAATAAAGATCTTATTACCGCCAGTTTTTTTGATTACAACTATTTTTTCCGCAATATGAGTGCCTCCGGCTTTAGGTTTAGACCAGGTATTTTGCCCTGGGATTGGGACAACACCTCCAATATTCATGTCCAAGATTTCAATGGCGATGGCGTGATGGATCTGTTTATGAACAGTTATAATGCCTGGTTCAGGGACTACTTGATGTACAGAGGACAGCGGCACTATGCCAAGAGTTTCCTCACCGGTATAGCCCCGGAATCTTTTTTTATCAACCAGGGTTCCTATATTCCCTATTACTTTAATATTTATGGACGTGGCTTTACAAAAGGGACCAAAGTTTACCTGAAAAAAGATGACCAGGTGGTGTTCAAAGATGAAAATCCCAAATATATATCTTCTAATGGAAGATATATGCGCATTCAATGGTACAATAATTCAGGCTTCCGTGTATCTGGCCGCCGTATAAACCAGAACCAGTCTGAGTTATTGACTAAGATATCAGGTTTTTACGATCTGGAAGTAGTGATTCCAGAGGTGCAATCTGATGGCAAAGTGAAGGAGCAGACCTATATTCAGCGCAATCGGTTCTATATTTACGGCAATGACTGCCACCGGATAAATTATCGGGTGGCTTTCTGTCCGGTTGATTAAAAAAGGTAAACCTCTAACTTCCAGTCCGAGAATTCACTTCGTAGCAGAAGGGGGTTTTCGGACTGGAACTATCTTGTCCGTGTTAGGCCGAAAGGCTTTCTTTAACAGGCCATAGATTTTTTCCCTTCCATTACCGCGGTGCCGGTTCATTATAATCACAAAGGCGATGTCCGATTTTTTGGGCCAGAGAAAGCCGGCAATTGACCTGACATTGGAGAGGGTTCCGGTTTTGTAGAGACTATTTTTATAATTACACCGTTTAAGCAAACTATTTTTACCTGGGCAATTTTTTAACAGATGGCGGTAGGGGCGAAAACTCTGTACCAGTTTGAGCATCTCCCGGGCACTGATCCGGTTATGCCGAGATATGCCGGAGCCCTCAACCGCCTTGAATCGAGATACACCAACTTCTTGTTCTAATATAGATTTCAACTCTTTTACCGCGGTGGTAAGGTGAGCCGGAGTTTTGGTGGTCAGGCTCAACAACAGTTGGTTGGCAATAAAGTTGTTGGAAAATTCCATCAGGGCGCTGATATTATCCGCCAAATTGTAAGAAGATTTATGGGCGTAAATCAGACGAAAATTTTTCTCTTTTAATCCTTCTTTAATTTTTCCCTTACATATAATTCCCTTTTGCTCCAAAAAGGCCCGGAACAGTTGTCCGGCGTATTGCAGCCCTTTTTCACGGGAATCGGAAAGGTTAATTCTGAATTTACCAAATTTGCTGTTTGCCCGACCTAATTTTATTGCCAGCGGAGTAATAGGAGTCTGTTCTTCGGCACTGATAATTTCTCTGCCTTTGGATCGCTTTAAATAGACGGTGTTGAAGTTGGTCACCAAAGCGCCGTTTAAGGCGTCGTAGGGATTATCTGTTTTACTGACTCCGGGTATCTCCAGTTGGGTTGAAAAAAGGGAGGTATCCAGGATAATATTATGGCATCTAAATCCTCTATTTTTTTGAGCGGACTTATTGCTATCCCACCTTTTTTTCAACTCTGTGGCAATGATGGCCAACTCTTCTGAGATCAACCGCGGATCACCGTATCCCTTGATCAACAAGTTGAATTGTTTATCCAGGTAAAATTCGGTTTTGAATGAGTGCTTAAGCCCCAGTTTTTTTATGGCAGCCAAAGATACCGCTATTTTCCAGATAGAGGCTGGGATCAAATTTTTATTGGTGTTGTGGGCAAAAAGAATTTTGCCCTTTTGATTGGCCACAATAACCGCACTGTTTTTTCCGCAGATCCTTTTGATTTGCCCTTTCCACTTAGGTGCAGCCAGGGCAGAATGGGGCGCCAGGGGGGCTAGAAAATATAGGAGTATAGCAAACAGTTGGAAAA
>CAZTWC010000389.1:0-2934 GCA_964617105.1 uncultured Myxococcia bacterium | reverse complement strand
AGATCTCCGAAGATCCCATGGGGCCTGAGCAAAACGATGTTCCGATAATGCTCCATCCGCAGGATGAATGGAACACGGGCCGCAGTAAAGAGGAGTTGGTGTCTGCCATGCAAAAACGTCTATCAAAGATACCTGGCCTGCGGCTCTCTTTTAGCCAACCTATCGCTTTGAGAGTCAATGAACTCATCTCTGGAGTAAAAAGCGACCTGGCGGTGAAAGTGTTTGGACAGGACATCAAAACTTTGGAAGAGAAAGCCAACCAGATTGCCGGTATTATTAAACAGTTGGAGGGGGCTGAAGATGTTCGAGTGGAACAAGTTACTGGATTTACCCAACTGGATATTATCCCTGATCGCCGGGCAATGGCGCGGTACAAACTAAACATGAATGACCTAAACCAGATAGTAGAGATAGCCATTGGCGGCAAAAAGGCAACCACTATGATTGATGAACAAATGCGCTTTGATGTAGTGGTGCGTTTTCCGGCTAAACAACGAGACCATCTGAAAGCCATAGAATCAATTCTGATCCCGACTCCTTCCGGCGCACGGGTTCCCCTTGGACAGATAGCCAGAGTGAAACGAGTAGAGGGTCCGGCTCAGATCAGCCGAGAAAACAACATGCGGCGGGTGGTGGTGGAAACCAACATTCGCGGGCGAGATCTGGGAGGATTTGTCATCGAGGCACAGCAACGCTTAGCCGGTATCACCAAAGAGTTGCCCACCGGATATTGGATAGATTACGGTGGAACCTTTGAAAATCAACAGCGAGCCATGAAGCGACTCAGAATAGTAGTACCCCTGTCGGTGTTGCTAATCTTTTTTATGCTGATATCAGCTCTGGGCTCTCTTAAAACCGCTGGTTTGGTGTTGGTTAACCTCCCTTTTGCCTTGGTTGGAGGGGTTATCTCCATGCTATTGCTGGATATAACCCTAAATGTGCCCTCCACTGTTGGCTTTATTACCCTGTTTGGAGTGGCGGTGCAAAACGGAACTGTTCTGGTAACTTTTATCAACCAACTCAGACAGAATGGGTCTCCCTTGCGTGACGCAGTAATCAAGGCCTGCAGCCTCCGATTTCGAGCGCTTCTGATGACTGCAACCACCACAGTACTGGGGCTGGCGCCCATGGTATATGCAATTGGTCCTGGTTCTGAAGTCCAGCGTCCCCTGGCGGTGGTAGTCATCGGCGGTCTGCTCACTGCTACCCTGCTCACCTTGTTTGTATTGCCATCACTATACTATTGGTTTTCGCCAACTCAGAAAAAGCCTTCGCTCCCAAATAAAGTTTAGGGCGCTTATAAAGAGTATTGTTTTTATGGCCGAAAGATTGCTATAATCAGTTTGAGGTTAGAGGCCAAGGATCAGGGATATGGTTTTAATACTACAATAAGCAATAAGGAACACACGCATGCCTGAATTCAATATTCTTAAATTTAGCAACAATCAAATGATCTTTAAAGAGGGGTGGACAGGAACTAGTGCTTTTATTGTAAAACAGGGGGCGGTTAAGATTATTAAAGAGAAAGAGGAAAAAACGGTTCATGTGGCTACCTTGAAAAAAGGGGAAGTATTTGGAGAGATAGCCATCTTTTCCAACACTAAAAGGACCACCACGGCAATGGCTGACGGCTATACCGAACTGGTTGAAGTAAAGGCGGATACTTTAAACCAGGAATTAAAAAAATCATCTCCTATTCTGCAGGCAATTTTAACCTGCCTAATCAAGAGGTTGGTTAGGGTTACTGACAATATTCGAGAGGATGAAACTCTTAACCTGGTAACCAGGATAGCCAATATTATCGAGATCTATTTAAATTCTAAACTAGACACTGTTGATGCTAAAAAATCTATTCCCACCGATATTTTTATAGAAAAAAGATATTTAATCGACCGTATCAAAGGGATAGTTGATGTAAAAATTATGGATATTGAAAAGGTAGTGCGCCTTTTAAAAACCATCAACCTGATTGCCCAGGAGAAACTTGGCAACAAAATTTTTATTAGAATTTTTAATCCCCAATACTTTCACGAAAAGGTAACAACTTTTATTGCTGATAATAAGAAAATTGCGGAATTAGACAATATCGCCTATAGCACCTATCTAGATCTGATCGATCTGGCTAAAATAACCGACTCCACCCAGGAACAATTAAAAAATGGGTTTATCAAAGAGGATTTTCCAGCGGAATTGATCCTGTTTCGGCAAGAGGAGATAAAAAAATGGTTGGAAGAGGTTGGTACCGACTATTTTTCCGAACAACGCAAAGTAATTAGAAAGAAAAAATTAGATCAAATTACGGTTTTGGAAGAGTTGTCAGAGATAGGAAATTTCAATTTGAAGCGGGTTTGTGGCCAATTATCTTTTGATAATATTCTGCAAATAACCAAAGCGCTTTCCAGCCAAATGGCAGAAAAGGTGGGTAAATTACTATCTACTAAAAATCTGGCCTTTCTCAGAGAAGAAATGAAATACTTTGATGATATTGATGAAGATGAAAAAGAGGCAATCGAGGATAAATATATTGATATCATCAACGCTATTTTAAAAGAGAAATAGTTCGGTCGGCAACTAACTAGTTTAGGAGTCTTTTATGCCAGATAATAATGAAGCCAAATTAATAGTTTTAATGGGAAAATTAAAAAGCCATGATCCCATGGAGCAATACAAAGCGGCAGAGGAGTTGGGCTGGGAAGGTGATAAGCGGGCAATAGATACGCAGGTCAGCCTTTTAGAGGACCATGACCAGGATTTACGTTTTTGCATTGCCGTGGCTTTGGGGCAAATTGGAGATATAAAAGCAGTGGTTCCGTTGATAGAAGCGTTGAAAGATACCAACATCCGGTTAGGGGCAAACAACTGCTTGACATAATCTATATATATATGATACTATCTATTCATATGAGTAGATATATAAAAGTAGGCGAAGCGGCA
>CAZTWC010000388.1:0-2949 GCA_964617105.1 uncultured Myxococcia bacterium | reverse complement strand
ATATGGACTTAAAAAAGGTGGGGGCCAAGGAGTCGGATATCCCCACTGATACCGAAGATATTCCCTCAGAATGGCTTAGTTCTTCTGCTCTCAGAGATGACCGGGATCTGCTGATTCCCAGAACCCCATGGCAGGAATCAGAATCAGAGTAACTTTGGAAATTTAAATCTCTTGCCAACACTGGGGATCTGGCTTTTTCCAATCTCCATGAACTCCATGCGCCACCGCTGGACAACCACGACAGTTATAGAGCAACTTACACTGACTGCACTTCTCCAGAGTCTTGATTTTTCTATAGCCGGCCAAAGAGCGGGAGTGCAAAAAGATGTGCGACAGGCTCTGTTGGGGAAATTGACCCACCGGACTATAGAACCGGCGGCAGGCCATACCCAGCCCATCTGGCAACAACACCAAAAAAGTTTGTCCCAGGTGGCAGCCATCAACAGTTTTGCCCGGCTTCCGGTGGGGAAACAGTTTATATTCACCCAACTCAAAACGCAGCAAATTCCATAGATGATCTTTAAAAGGAAAACGGGTAGTATATCCCTGCTGTTGGAGTTGACCCTGCCTCTGTAATACTTTAAGCAGCAAACTCCGGTATTCCAACGGCTCCATTTCGCTGTCTAACTCCTGTGCCTGGCCAAAGGCGGCCAGCCGGGCAAAGGCAAAGGAGGCAACCTTTTGCTGAGCAGCCAACTGCATGAGGGGCAGCAAGTCATCCCGGTTTTCTTTAAACAGAGTGAACATAACATGGGTATCAATACCACTATGGGCCAGGATATCCAATCCTTTCAGGGTTTGGTTAAAACTTCCCTTGCCCCGGATCTGGTCATGCCTCTCCTCCATACCGTCCAGGCTCACCTGAAATTGCCGCACCCCTTTGTCAAATAGGATCTGGGCCTTATGCTCATCAAGCAAGTCGGCGTTACCCATAATTTCTATGGGCGCTACCTCATCTTCATCTTTTCTAATCAAATCCAATATATCCAGCAAATTAGGATGCAGCAGAGGATCGCCGCCGGAAATAATAAACCTGGGAAAAAACCTGGTTCCGGTCAAGCGCGACAGTTGTTGGCAGAGGGCTTTGAACTGTTCTATCACCTGGCGGCAAAGAGAGAAAGCCATCTCTCGCGCCTGCTCCATGGTGCGACTGTCGAACATATAGCAATGGCGGCAGCGGTGTCCGCACTTATCGGTTATATGCCACTGTAATACCAAATGTTTTTTCATCTCTTCCTATATTCCGGCTTCAGACTGCCTGCTGATTCTAATACTATGAACAACTGCCGCAGGAAGAGCAAGAGGAACAGGAAGAGCAAGAGGAACAGGAGGAGCAACTGGAAGATGAATCATCGGTGCAACTGCTGCAACTGGAAGATGAGTCATCGGTGCAACTGCTGCAACTGGAAGATGAGTCATCGGCCACATCATCTTCAAAGTAACCGCTGTCGCCGCTGTCGAATTCTTCTCCTGCGCCCTCATCCAGTCCGGACAAGTCATCATCGGCCTCGCCGGCATTGTAAGATTCAGGGTCCAATCCAGTGGAATCAGCATTTAAAAGGTCGCCCGATTCCATGGCATCTGCAGCATCTTCCGAGGCCACCGCCGACACATCGCCCAGGGAATCCTGCATATCATCCACATGGCCGGCATCGCCCATGGTCTGGCCAGTGGAGTTATAAATTGGGGTGTGGTGGGGGATGCCACAGGCAGAGTGGTGAAGCATGCTGTCAATGATTAAAAAACTGACAAAGGTATCCATGGGATTATAGTAATAATAACTGTATGGATCGTGATAGTAACCAGGGCTGGCTTTGGTTGGCGGCTGGTCTCTAAAAGAAGGATCCCTCTGGCCAAACTTTTCTCCGCCCATATCTTTTAGACTGTTACGATTTGGCTTTACCACTCCGAATTCTGAGTATTCTATCCCGGCTTTAAGAGCGCCGGTGCTTACCTGTAATTTTTCTACCACCCTGGAGATTACACTATCAAATATGGCCTGATAGGCACTAATAAAATCCTGGTCAGAGATCAGATCTTTGATCCTTAAACGAAAATTCTTGGCCTTTTCCCCTTTTAATGGAGAAAACTCCTGGATGCGTCCCGACACAACTGTAAAGACCTCCTCTTCCCCTTTTTTCACCTGCCCCCTGATCTTGGTGTCATAAATAAAATGGAGCCCCTGCTCTTTATGTTCCATCACCAGGTGAACCATCTTGAAATTATCATCCAGGATAGCCCGGTTCCGATCCAGAGCATCAATCATCAATCCCACGTCATCCTCTACCATACTGGTATCGTGATAGATCGCATTGTTGTCTATTTTCAACATCATGGCATTGGTAATTTGGCAGGAAGCAAATCCCTGGACGAAATGATCAATTATGGTCAAAGTGGATGAAACCACTCTCTCCTCTCCAGTGGGTTTTGAAGTAAAGCCAAAAAATTTGGCTATCCTGCCCGGCTGTTTATAAAGTTCGCCACTGGGTAAATCAAGTTTAAAAGCTGCTTTGAATCTCATCTATATTACTCCTTTTATTTACTCTGCCAAAAGCATCTGCTCTTTTTCCTTAAGGGCACTCTCTCTTAAATTAGTGGCGTCATTGAGCAAACGGGCTAATTCGTTTTGCTCTATCTCCTGGTTTTGGCTCGAATGTTGCGTCATCTCCTCCAGTTTAGTGAGCATGCTACTATATCGGTCAAATAAGGCTCCGTGCCGTTGACTCAAGCCCTCAATCTGTTCCAGTAATCTCCGGCCCTCATCCAAAACAGTGACTATTTTTTCAGCCTCCCGATTAAAAAGCGCCTTCATCTGGCCGATTTTTTGACGCCGCTTGAGAAAAAAATAGCCGCCAGCGCCTAAACATCCAACCACTAATAGAGATGAAAATATCGGCAATCCATCCTCATCCTTTTTAGGCAAAGATCTTTTAACAACCGTGTTTCTAC
>CAZTWC010000387.1:0-2959 GCA_964617105.1 uncultured Myxococcia bacterium | reverse complement strand
CATGATTAAATAAAAAAGAGAATTTATTTCTCGTTTTTGAAAAGTAATTCCATAGGGAGGAATCTCCCTGCCCAATAGTAGCATAGCGGCGTGAGTTGGACGATCCTGATTCAAATAACCCAATTTTTTCAATACAGTTTGCCACGCCTTTTCAACTTGAAGTCGACCGCTTTCATTGATTCGTTTGAGAAATAAATTTATCTTATCCTCATCCAAGTCGTGAATAGTTGAATTGTTGTCAACATAAGAATCCCAGGAAAGTTGTAAAGATTGGAGATGCAAATTGGTAATTTCTGTAAGATTCAGGCGATGATTGCTGTTGGAGACCCTTTTAAAATAGCGATCCCGGCAGGCAACAGGTTTTACAGGAAATTCGTGAACACGAATAATAACTATATCTTTATTTTTAAAGGTCACCTTTTCAATGTGGGGAATAATCGAAGGCTGAGTATTTTGCTTAATCTGATTTGTCCATGATTGAAGAGTTTCTTGACCATACTTTGATCCGATAATCTTTCCAGAATCATCAACCCCGATAAGAATTGTTCCTCCTTTGTGATTGGCAAAAGCACAAATAGTCTCTATCACGGCTTTACCAAAAGAGACCTTAAATTCAAGGACCTCTGATTCTTTTGAATCAATCATTTTTTGCAAAATTTCTTTCATTACATTTCCACTCGACTAAATATTACTATCCTCCACCTACTGGCTCACATCAGTAATATCAGGAAAAACCCCGCTGGCGCCGGTGCGGCCCGGCTCGGTTGCCCCCTGGTCCGACCTGGTCAGATAGACCGTTCCCGCTACTCCACTAGCCACCACAGTACCCACGATGGTCCACACCCACCACTTCTTATACCAGGGTCGCAGGCTGGCTTCGTCGATCATGCGGACAGTCAAGACATTGGCCAATCCCTTGCGGATCACCACATCTTGCTCATAGTCGACAAACCCTTTCTTCGACAACTTTACTGTGTGCTTACCAATGGGCAGAAAGAGTTGCATTTTCAAGGGTGTTTGGCCTTTCTCCTGATCATCGAGATAGACCTTGGCAGCGTCCTGACTCACCAGTAGGTCCAGTTTGCCCCGATATTTGGTGGCCGGCTCTCCCTCTATGAGCAATTTCACATAGGGAGCCATCAACTCGATAAGTTTAGCGGAGTCCCCTTTCCAGGTTACCCCCACCCTATTCTTCACCCGGGCCCGTTTAATATTGATCATCATCAGGTTGAGGACAAAGGTCTTTTTCATCTTGCCTAAGGTGCCGGAAACAATATAGTCCACCCCCATAGCGCCGCCCACCTCGGCCAGGCAAGAAATGTCATCAGAACAGCCCATGGCTTTTTTCTCGAACTCAAAGCCGATCATGGCCTTCATCTCAGCCTTAGAGACTACCTTCATGTTTTTGTATTCACCCAGGCGGGAGGCCAAAATCTGGGAAAGACTCTCGGCCAGATCCTTGTCAACCCCCAGGGGTTTGACATCCAGGGAGGCTACTTCGATGATTTTTTGTTTCTTAGGTTTTTTCGAAGTAACAGTATCAGCAATCGGTTCTTCCTCTTTCTTAAAGGCATCATCAGTGGTTAAATCAAAGCCATCAAAGGTTACCGCCTTTTGTGACGCTGGAGTTGTTTTGCGATTAGTTGGTTTAGTCCTTCTACTTTTTGTTCTTGATTTGCCATACCGGGATTTACGGGATTTAGATTTACCCGAGGAGGTTCTTACTTTTTTTGATTTTCTCTTTTTCCAGGTCTTAGTTTTAGTTATTGACTTTTTCTTCTCTTTTTTCTTTTTTGCTTTGACTTTTATCTTTTCAATGGGGGGCCTTTTTTCCGCTGGAGATGTCTCTACCTTATCTCCATCTCCACTAAAATCAAATCCCTCGAACTCCATCGCCTCCTGGGCCGTAGTCACCGAAAAAGGAAGAAACAAAAAAAACGCAAAAATTATTGCCAATAAAATAGTTCTGTTTTTATTCATAAATCTATCTCATCTCTAATTCAGTTTGTTAGGTTTTAAAGAGCAACATTAATGGTTATCACCACCACCCCAAAAACCCGCTCACATCCTTCATCTCAGTGGGGTCGGCGCCCCGGCGGCCGGCTACTGCCGATTTTCGCTTTACTCCATACTTGGTGAGATCCTCAGGCAACTGTTTTTGGGCTTTTAGCATCAGAATCATCAAATCCTGTTTCAGCAGGGTTTTGGTTGAGGAACCACTGTCACTATCAGCGCCCCGTCGGCCACCCAGAGCGGAGTTGTGACGCCGGGCCTGGGCTTCTTTCAGGTTGCCGTCACTAGTTTTTGCCGCCAGATCTCCTCTTACTCTGTCCAAAAGAGCCATAATCTCCTGGTTGTTGCGCAACTCCTGGTCACTGGCGTCAGCACCGCGGCGGCCGCCCAAAGAGCGCTGTTTTTTAGCGGCCACACCTTTTACATTGGCGGGCAAATTCTGCTGGGCTTTTTTCAGCAGCATGACCAAATCAAATTTTAGCTGAACCTGGCCATCTTTTTCCGCGCCCCGCACACCCTCGTCACCACTGCCACCAGCCATATCCAACCCCATCTGGGCAAAAAAGGGCTCTGCCCCATATTCCATCGACTTTTGCATCCATTTAAAAATCAAAGGTTTTGGAGATTACGATTTTGCCGCTACTAATTATAACGGGAGTAAAGTTTCTATTTTTAAAAACGATGGCCAGGGCAACTTTACGATGGTGCAGGTGGGCGTGAGTGGTGAGGCTGTTGGTTTGACATTGACCGATGTTGACAATGACAATGACATCGATGCAATAACCAATAACTGGCTGGCCAATAATATTACGGTGCTGAAAAACGACGGTAATGGTAATTTTTCAGTAACCTCTGTGGTAAAGGCCGGCTATGATTCCTACAATATGACCCACATCGATATCGATGGTGATGGCGATCAGGACGCTATAGTGGTAAGTTGGCACAA
>CAZTWC010000386.1:0-2980 GCA_964617105.1 uncultured Myxococcia bacterium | reverse complement strand
GACTTTTGGAAATGTTTCCAGTTGTCGCCATTGTTGGACCGCGCCAGTGTGGTAAATCTACTCTGGTTAGACAACTCCGGCCAGAGTGGAAGTATTATGATCTAGAACGACCCGACGATTATCGTCTTATTACGAGTGATCCCCTTGGTTTTTTTGCAAGGCAAAGCGAAGAAACAATTATTGATGAGGCGCAGCAGTTCCCTGAGCTCTTTCAGGTTTTGAGGGGAGTCATTGATAAGGATAGAAAAGCGGTAGGCAGGTTTCTGCTAACTGGTTCCAGTTCTCCCGAGATAGTCAAGGGTTTATCCGAGAGTCTTGCGGGTAGGATTGCGACAGTCGAACTTTGGCCTTTCAAGGCGGTTGAGTTGTATGAAAAACCATTGCCACAGGTGTATGAATTTCTAGCGCAATCCCCACAAGAACCAGAGCAGATTGCTGAACTATCCCCCTGTTTTGAACTGAACCAAATGTATGATCACTGGCTTCTGGGAGGTTACCCTGAACCTCGTATTAAGGGATTGAAGATGCCGGAATTCCATGGGTTGTGGATGGATGAATACTTCGCGGATTATATTCGTAGAGATATTCAACGTCTATTCCCAAGAATCAATACTCACAATTTCCGGCTTTTTATCCAGGCTCTTTCCAACTACTCGGGAAAAATAATCAACCACTCAGAAATTGCCCGGGCTTTGGAAGTCAGTTCAGTCACAGCCAGAGAATACATGGAAATATTTCATAATACTTTTATTTGGCGAAATCTAAGAAGTTATGAAAAAAACAGTTTGAAAAAAGTCCAAAAAATGCCAAAAGGTTCGTTCAGGGATCAGGGCATATTACATCACCTGTTAAAAATTACTCACATTGACAATCTGTTACTGCATCCAGTCGCAAGCCACTCTTTTGAAGCGTTTATTGTGGAGGAAATCATCAAGGGGCTCCAATGCACCCTGTCGTCCGGAATCGATTATTACTTTTACCGGACAAAGGACAAATCCGAAATAGACCTCATTATCGATGCTCCATTTGGACTCATCCCCATTGAAGTCAAACTCGGTCATAAAATCAACAAAAGGATGTTGACCTCATTAAGAGTTTTCCTCGAAGATACAGGAGCCGGTTTTGGTATATTAGTCAACAATTCGGAAAAGATTGAATTCCTGACAAAGAATATAATTCAAATTCCAGCCATCTATTTTTAAAGCAAATTCGAGCGTTTTTTCTTTATTACTTCTCCAAACAACACCATGGCAACAAAATCTTCCAACTTTTTCCTGGATTTTATTTAGGATTGCAAATTTAGATTTTCAGGCAGGTCGCACTTGACTAGGGGTCAAGGGGTCGGAGGTTCAAATCCTCTCACCCCGATCAATTTTAAATCTGGGTAAGCACCCGGGTTGGCCAGGGGTTTGAAAAATTCCACAAATCGAAATCCTCCCTTAAAATATTTGTGTAAACATCCTTTAGAAAGTGATAAAATGGCGGCATTGAGAAATAATGGGCCTGGCAGCAGCAAACAATGCTATCGGCTGCTCAACTCAGGAAAGGGCATGGGTTAAAAATCATAACGGTGACGATTATCGTGGACGAAAAGATTGGCGGCGTTTGCAGGGTGCGGGGTTGGATATTAGGTCTTTTGTTACATATCATTTGTTTGCTTTCTCTATTCTTCTGGGTGCCAGGTTCTTTGGTTATGGCCCAGGAAGACCAAGACCCTTTTGCCGGAATTCGGGGTGACGAGGGAAAAAATGTTTCCCCAATTCCACCTCCATCGACATCCAGTCTCCGACTTAGTTTCGAAATGTTGGAGCGTCTGTCTTGCCAAAGAGACACCGCGGAATGTATGAACGTTTCAGCTGTTGGCATGGAGGCATTTTCGCGCATTTTGACTCCAACCGGCACCTGGGGTAGTTTTGATGCACAATTGCGGCTCGCATTCAGGGCTCCTGAAGAACGGTTTCACCTGGAAACTCACAATCTTTACCTGGAAAAACGGTTATTTTTCGGGAGATTGAATCTGTATTTAGGCCATTTTTTGCTTCCTTTTAACCTGGAAGCCCTCCCCATAGACACCCACACCACGGTGATGCAGTTTTCCAATATGGCCATTTATGGATTTAAGCACGATTGGGGACTGGGAGCCCGGGGTGAAATTTGGGAGTTACAATATCACCTGGCCTATACTTTGGGAATCGGCATGGGGTACGATTCACCAACTCTCCCCGGAATTGCAACCGTAAGGTTGGGGTACGAAATTCGGGAGAGGGGCCTGGGATTTGGCATCTCAGCCATAGCCGGAGAGCATCTCATCAAAGCATCCCTCCTGGGACATGAGGCGAGAAAAGGAGTCATGGCCGGTGTGGATGGCCAATATACCCTGGGGTATTTTCAACTGTTGAGTGAGGGTTCTGTAGGCAGAGATGACGGGCAAACTCTGCTGACAACTCTAGGCAGACTGGCGGGAGAAACGCCGGGTAAACTTTTTACAGGAACCTTGCAGTATAGCGTCATCCATGCTAAAACCAGAAAAATTGCGCTAAATGGCAAACAGATAGATAAGGGATATGATCCCTATCGAGCATCACCAACTACACCCGAAAAAGAGAGTGCAACCAAACACCGGCTTGAACTGGAAGGAGCGTTCCGCTTATCTTTTATTACCACAGATACCTTTTTTAGGATCCACTACTCGGTACACTGGATGCATGGTCAAGGTAAAAAGGTCTGGATGATAACCGGGCAATTTTATTTGAATATTGGAGGATAGATAGAATGGTATTTGCATTTTTACTCCTGGTAGGTGTCCATTTATTCACTGTTGATGCCTGGGCCATTCAGGGGTGTACGTTACGGGATCCGGACAAAGATATCCGCAGAACTTTTCCTGAAGCCACCGATTACCGATCCCATTTTATCTCTGTTAAGGAGCGTGGCGGTGCTGCCATGCAAATTACACTGGCCAGACGCCTTGATATCCCAT
>CAZTWC010000385.1:0-2986 GCA_964617105.1 uncultured Myxococcia bacterium | reverse complement strand
AAAATCAAGACTTTAACCTCATCACCTATGGGAATAACCCATAAGATAACCTGGCAAGCCCATCGCGATTTGTTGGCCGATTTACATAAAAAGGTGCTCTTTCGGATAACTCCATCCGATAAGCGTCAAGGAACAGCCGGAACCAGCAACTCCTTTATCGTGGACACCAAGGGGAACTTGCCTCCTCAAGTAACTTTAATTTTACCAAGCAGCCCAGCCAAGGGAGATGTGCCCATCAAGTTTAAACTGCAGGATGATCGAAATGCCAACGTTACGCTGCAGTTTCAATTTTCTGCTGGAGGTAAGATTTTTTTGATTGCATCCCCGGCAACTCCATTTGCCACCAACCCTGCTCAAACTTCTTTAACCGGAAAAGATTATACTTATATTTGGGACAGCAAAGGGGATTTAGGCGATGTCAAAGAGGATAGAGTTATCTTTAGAATTGGAGCAGACGATGGAACCAATAAAATATTTGTAAATTCACAGTCTTTTAGCGTTGATAATCGACTAAATGACAATCCCCAAAACAGTAAACCAGTAGCCAGTATTACCACTCCAAAGGATGAGCAAAAAGAGAGAGTTGAACTGGAGGTGCTGCTTAGTGACCCGGAGGAAGATTCGGTAGATTTGCTGGTGCAATATTCTTTGGACCAGGGCAAAGTGTATCAACCCGCCTCAATGGATGGTAATCTAAAAGGGCTGGCCACCTCTTTTACCGGAAAAATTCACCGGATAAACTGGATCTCCGATGCGGATATAATAGGCAAACGGGAAGAGACGGTGCGGATTAGAGTGACTCCTTCTGACAGCGAAACCGGGGTTGCCGGTGATTCCGCCGATTTTGTGGTGGATAATCGTCAGAGTGCAATGAATACTCCACCAGAGGTTGAAATCGAATCTATGCAGGGTATCTACAGCGGACCGGTAAAGGTGAATTTTATCTTAAAAGATCAGGAGAACTCAGATGTAAACCTACTCTTTTCATATTCAACTGACAAAGGTTTAAGTTTTAATCCGGCTACGCAAAACGCCGGAGGATATGATTTCAGCGGTAAGGTAGCCTCCACTTCACAAGGAAAATCATATCAATTTATTTGGAATACAGATGCCGATTTGGGTACAAATGTGTTTCCCATGGTTATTTTTAGAATTGAACCTTCTGACGAAGATGATGGACCTGAGGCTAAATCCACCCCTTTTATGGTGGACAACAGCACTGATAATTCACCGCCAATGGTCAGGATATCTACTCCAGAATGGCTCGATTTACATGGAGTGGTGGATATTCCTTATCTGCTGGCAGATCGCGAATCGGATCCAGTTAACCTTTTGGTTGAATACAGCCTGGATGATGGCACCTCTTTTAAGAGTGCCAGTTTTGTCTGGGTAGATAAAATACACTTTAAATTGCTACCCGATCCGCTGAAAGATATTCCCACAACCGCCAGGGGAGAGCAATACCATTTTTTATGGAATGCTTTGCGTGATATCGGCCGCCAGGATCATAAAGGAGTGATTGTCAGGATAACACCCAGCGATGCTAATAAAGGAGAGCCGGATCAGACCGCTCCTTTTGACCTGGAGTTGGCAAATTTTGCCACTTTGCCCCAGGTTATTATAGAACCCGTTTCCTCTTTGGTGAGGGATCAGGTTAAGGTAATTTATAAATTAAAAGATTTGGCCTTTGATCCGGTTGATATCACCGTATACTATTCTGAGGATAGGGGTTTGAGTTTTATGCCAACCAGCAAAGGAACTGGTGGAGATGGCACTCAGGGATTGAGTTCGTCAGATAATGGTATTGAATATCAATATTGGTGGGATACCATGAAAGACCTGGGACCCAGACGGGTTGAAGGAGTATTGCTTAAGATAATACCTTCAGACTCGTTAAGCGCTGGAAAAGTGGTGCTTAGCAATATATTTGTTGTGGACAATACTCCCAATAGTCCACCTCTGGTAGAAGTTGAAACTCCTGAGGCAATTCAAGGCCGGGATATTGACATCCTCTATAAAGTAATAGACCTGGACAGCGACCAGATTAAGACAGAGGTGGAATATTCAACTGATAATGGAAGCAGTTTTAAGGCTGCCACCGCCTCTCCGTATTCTCAGGTATTACTGGCCCAAAATAGTTCTCCACAAGGAGAGGATTACAAATTTATCTGGCGTTCTGATGCCGATCTTCCTGCCAACTATGTGGGGCAGGTACTGGTAAGAGTGACTCCATTTGATCTGCAAAAAGGGACACCAGGCATAACCGACCCTTTTCAGGTAGACAACCGTCCCAACACGCCACCTCAAGTTGAGATAAAACAACCTGGTTCTCTGCTCCGTTTTCTGGTTGAGATAGAGTTTGTTTTAAAAGACCTGGAGTCATCTCCGGTGGAAATCAAGGTGGAGTTTTCTTTGGACGGTGGTAATCAGTTTTTCCCCGCCACCTCCAGTGATAACCTGACTAAGGGATTGAGTTCCTCTCCAACCGGAGAGAGCCATATATTTAAATGGGATAGTCTTAACGATTTGGGAGCCAACAATTCTCAGGTTATTTTCCAGATTACCCCTTCTGATACCTCAAATGGTCTTCCCCAGGTTAGTTCCCCATTTTGGGTTAATAACCGCGCCAACACCCCGCCCACAGTTACGGTTGAAACACCTCAGGGCGTACAACGGGAAACAGTGGATATTTTTTTCAAACTCTATGACAATCAGGATGATTTGGTAAACTGGGAAGTGGCATACACTACAGGAGATGGTACCTGGAAGGAGGCCACTCAGAAGAGCGGAGTAAACCTGGCCAAATCATTACCATCATCAACCTCCGGAATTTTATGGAAATTTTCCTGGAGTAGTATAACCGATCTGGGGTCTGAGCGTTACGAAAATGCCCAAATCTGTATTAAAATAAGCGACCTGGATAAAGGAACTGAGGGGTGCACCAACACATTTGTAGTTGATAACCGGCTTAATTCTCCCCCTTCAA
>CAZTWC010000384.1:0-3023 GCA_964617105.1 uncultured Myxococcia bacterium | reverse complement strand
CCATCTGTTCGTTATTTTTTTCGATGCTCATTGCTCCTTCCTCATAAATGAGATATAATTTCTTAAAATTTTATCACTACCCTTTATAAAGTCAAATATATTGTCCACCCCAAGGAGGAAAATATGGAAAAGTACATTTTGGCCATAGACCAGGGCACCACCGGCACCACCACCTTAATTGTCGACAGACAGATGGTGATCAAAGCCAAGGTAAACCAGGAATTTCGCCAAATTTTCCCCCAGCCGGGCTGGGTTGAACACAACCTGGAAGATATCTGGAACTCAGTAAAATTCACTATCAAACAGGCCCTGGAAAAAGCCCAAATTGATCCCCGGCAAGTAGCAGCCATTGGCATTACCAATCAAAGAGAAACTGTGGCCCTATGGGATAGAGATTCCGGAAAAGCGGTGCACAATGCCATTGTATGGCAATGCCGGCGTACCGCCCCAATATGTAATCAACTAAAAAGAGACGGCCTGGAAGATCTGTTTCGGGAAAAAACCGGATTGGTTTTAGATCCATATTTTTCCGGTACTAAGATCAAGTACCTGCTGGATCTGAAGAGCAATTTTAAACAACAGGCGCAGCAAGGAAAATTGGCGGCCGGCACCATCGACTCCTTTCTAGTTTTTCGGCTCAGTAACAAAAAGGTGCATGTTACCGATGTCACCAATGCCTCCAGAACTCTGTTGATGGATATTCACCAGGGTCAATGGGATGAACAGTTGCTCTCTATCCTGGATATCCCTGTCCAGATACTTCCCCAGATCACCAGTTCCTCTGAAATCTATGGGTACACCCAGGGAATAGACGAGTTGCCCAACGACATTCCAATCTGCGGTATTGCCGGTGATCAGCAAGCCGCTCTATTTGGTCAGGCCTGTTTCAGTGAAGGGGAAGCCAAGTGTACCTATGGCACCGGCTCCTTTTTACTAATAAATACCGGATCAAAACCTATAAAAAGCGAGCATTCGCTGCTAACCACCATAGCCTGGAAACGGGGAGGACAAATCACCTATGCCCTGGAAGGCAGCGCCTTTATTGCCGGCGCCTGTGTGCAATGGCTGCGGGATGGATTGGGTATAATCAAAAGCGCTCCCCAAATTGAAGATCTAGCCCGCCAGGTAGAGGAAACCGGCGATGTGGTATTTGTTCCGGCCCTTACCGGATTGGGCGCACCCCATTGGCGCAGTGATGCCAGGGGAATGATCAGGGGATTGACCAGAGATACCACGGCCGCCCATATTGCCCGGGCCGCCCTGGAGGGAATAGCCTTTCAGAACTACGATATATTGACCGCTATGTGCAAAGATATGGGAAAAGAGTTGCTCAGTCTAAAAGTTGATGGTGGCGCAGCCGCCAACTCTCTGTTAATGCAATTCCAGGCCGATATTCTGGCCCGGGAAATTGTACGGCCCAAAGTGTTGGAAACCACTGGTGTGGGCTCTGCCTTCCTGGCCGGATTAGCCATTGGCTACTGGGAATCGGAAAAGGAGATTAGTACTCTCTGGCAAGAGGAGAGAAGATTTTCTCCCCAAATGGAGTCCGAGCAGGTGCAGAAACACATACAAAAATGGCACCAGTCGGTAAAATTGGCATAATTGTATTTTACTATTGAGCAGGAGTCTGGGCGAATTTATTAAAAGCCCGGGTCATACGAGATATTTTTCTGGCGCCGTTTCTCTGGTGATAAACACCCTTGGAAACCGCCTTGGAAATCTGGCGGCTAGCCGTGGCCAGGCTGGTCCTGGCGCTATCTACCTCGCCCTTTTCCAAGTCTTCCCGAAAAAGTTTTATATAAGACCTGACCGTTGACTTAACGTGCATATTGCGCTGTTTTTTCTTTTCGCTCTGCTTGATCCTTTTAATCGCCGATTTATGATGTGCCAACCTATCCTCCTAAAATTGTACCGAAAAATTATCTTGTATTCTTTAATGGTTATTAAAGTCGCATAGATTAAGCCAATAACCGCGTCTTGTCAAGCTATAAAACCTGAGAGCATTTCGACATGTGGCAAATTTCAACCCGGGTGCCCCCCCCCAGGGGACCGCCTGGGAAGGAATGCAAATCGCTAAACTAAGTCAAGATTGGATGGAGTGAAGCAACTATTGACTACTCTTGGAGTTCTGAACAAGTCGATTGGCTACTAAAGGGATCTCCTCCTACGTCAGCGTCAGATGCTAGGCGCCCAAAACTATTTAATCCCTAAAGGGATCACCTCCTATGTCGGCGTCCGCAGGCGTATGACTAATACGTCGAGGATTAAATAGTTTTGGGCAACGCCGTCCCTAAAGGGATGACCTGCGGCCTTCCCACGGGGATGACCTGCGGCCTTCCCACGGGGATGACCTGCGGCCTCAGATGCGCCGCTATATTTCAATACTGAGGGCGACGAGTGTGGTGCAGATGCGCCGCAATCGTCGCCCGACCCTACTTAACTCGGGCGGGGACCCTCTGATGCAAAACAACCGACGCCCCCCGGCTGGATAGAGTTTTGCTGCCCTGTTTTAACTCGCCCTCAGACTCAACTAAAAAAAGGCGATGCTCCATCGATTTATCGTAACCCCTCAACTGCCGCACCGATTCTCCGGCTTCGTGAGAATTTCCCACATAAGTCAAAGTGGTTTTGACCTCCTGGGGACGATCGGGGTCTAGAATAACTTCTTGAGAACCTATTCCAGATTTGTATAGATCTTTTAGTTTTTGCCGATTGGTATAGTTCCTCTCCAGGCCAATTTCGGTCAAATAGAATGCCGTGGCGGTCTCCCGGCTATAACCACTGATTCGCATCTCTAACGAGGAGGTGTTCATAGTGGCAAATCCCACTACTGTCAATACCAGTAAAATTATCATAGCGATTAAAAGCGCTACCCCTTTTTGCCCCATTTGAAACTTTTTTAACAATATATTCTCCAATAGAAAAAGGTGGTATTCTTTCGGATCACCTCCTACGTCGGCGTCCGTCCCTAAAGGGATGACCTGCGGCCTTCCCACGGGGATGACCTGCGGCCTCAGATGCGC
>CAZTWC010000383.1:0-3034 GCA_964617105.1 uncultured Myxococcia bacterium | reverse complement strand
CTGGCAGGTGCGGGAGAAAGAGGAGCGTATGGGGAGGAATCCTCAGACCGGGGAGTCGCTGCCGATCTCTGCCCGGCGGGTGGTTACTTTTCGGGCTAGTCGGAAGTTGCGGGATGGGGTGAACAGTGAAAAACAGGATTGATGAGGTAGATAGTAAATTAGCAAATAGGGAGGCAAAGAGGTGAACATGGAAGAAGAGTTCGAAAAAATTTGCTTTAACTGCAATGCTTTTATGGGACTGGATACAGAGTATTCTTCTGATGATTTTGGCATTTGTCTAAATGACCCTGATTTCGAGCCCTATATCGGATGTATTTTTTGAAAACCATAATTTTGATTGTTGCCAGGCATTGATTGATAAGAAGAAAATCAGCGGAGAAACTGAAGGCTGCGATGATTTTGAGTTGCTGGATATGGATGGGGATAATGTTTTGGGAATTGATGACGAACTTGCTCCAGACCTTTTGGAGTGTATGCAAGATGGAATAATTGATGCCGAAAAACTCCAGGCTGTTCTTATGAGAGAGGCATTTAAAAACAAAGATTGGTCAACTGAGCCAGTTGATTGCTATTTTGCCCAATTGAGAGGGGAAACGGATGGCACAAATAGGAACGAGAACGTAAATAAGAACCAAAACGCCGAGAGCAAGAGCCAAAACATGAACAAGGACCCCTATGAACAAGAGCGTGAGCAGAGGGAGGCTCTCAGGACAATAGGGATGCTCATCCACAACGATAATAAGGCCGCCTATGATGGTCTATTTGCTTATTTCATGGAGTTGACTACGCCGGCCAGGATAGAGGATGTCCGTCATAAAATCGCTGTATTTGACCAACTTGAACGCCATGTGCCCAGGGGAGAGATTATTCCGATTTTAGTTGAAGAGTTGTCAGCTATCCCTTCGAACAATACCACTCTTCAGTGGATATCCCGTGTTTTTGCTTATTTCAGGGCCTGTCCATTGGAGAGTGTAAAAGAGCCGCTGGAGACAATGCTGAAAGATAAAAAATGGTCCTACCGGCGAAAACGTCAGATAAAAGAGATACTTCAACTAAATTCCTCACCGCAGGATCGGGATGATTGGTATTGACTGGTAACAGCAACGGTGATCCCTGGGAAATGGTCAATGAAGCACGCCTGGTAAAACCGTGACGGGATAAATCTTATCTTTTTCTTTCCAATGAACAAATTTGTCGTAAAAATTAGACTTTTTTATATACAATTTCTCTCGCCAGGAATTATCAATTTTTTCTCTTTTAATCTCGATTAAACCAAAATATAGGCAAAACCTTTCTAAAAACCGGATTGAAAAGCAGCGTGAAAGTTCATCTTCCGGTGTTCCATAAGAATCCTTTTCAACAAAATCCTCTAATGCCATAGGATAAGCATCAACAAATTTATCAGCCAGTTCTTGGGAATCGGTCAAATCTGTGGCTAACTGATGGACTAAATAAAGGGAAAAGATATAACTGCCCTGTATTATCCACGCCTCGGGATATCCATCAGCAAAACCCCAGTTGTATTTTCTAGTAAACCTTTGGAAAAGATGGAAGTAAGCATCACCATTGAAACCTTTATCAACAATTTTTTCACCTTTTTTAGTGAGGCTGAAATATCCTTTTTGTTTTTTTACCCACCCACACAAAACCAGAAAATGACGCAGGTAAAATATTTCTGTCGATTCTTCAGAGGTTATCAATTGCCGTTTCATAGGACTATCAAACCTTATGGCATTAAAAACCGTTTTTACAAAGGCCAGCGATAAATTTCCTTTTGATGTCGCTTTCACTCGTCTCATATCAGCCATTGTTTGTAAAAAAATGAAAGAATTTTTTACAACTGGTATTGACAATAATAGATCACTGTCAAATTCGGTGTCAAAATGGACAATATCACTGATCTCCTCCAGCGGTCGATGCAAAATACGGTACATTTGGGAAGGAGAAAAACCCAGAAATTCTGGTTGGGAAGCATTGTTTTTGGTTTCATAAAATTTGTCGACAACAGCCTGGACTTCCTCAAGACTTTCGAAATCTTCATGTCTGTTTAGTTCCTCTTGGAGCTGCTGCTTGCTTTCAGCCATTATGGATTTGCCTATACTATTTGGTGAATCTTTTTTGCCAAGGCAACAGTGTTTATATTTTTTTCCTGAACCACAAGGGCATGGTGCATTTCTACCAATTTTTGTCATTTTTATTCGTCTTTAAAGGGATTTAAAAATTTCACGCCATCAATAGTAGCTCCGCTGGGGCCATCTTCCGTTAGAATTGTTTTTATACCATTGGATTTGGCTGTAGCCCAGATAAGGGCATCCCAATAGGAGAGGGAGTGGTGCTCAACTGCATGGCTTGCGGCTATAACATCATTTACCGAAATTATTAAGACCTTAAATAGTGTTGAATATTCTTCAGTTACAGTTCTGGCGGTAATTTTTGCTTCTTTTTCATTCTCAAGTGTTTTGCGGAGTTGGCGACGAAGAGCATTATATAGTTCAGATAGAATTTGGGTAGAAAGAACGCCTCGTCCTTCTGTCTTTAAGGTCTTAAGTTTGGCTATTGATATTTTCCGTTTGTTAACATCTTGGTTACTATGAGCATAAACCAATATGTTTGTATCAATAAGAGTATCAATCACAGTGTCGGTCATATAATTCCTCGCGAGACCATTTTCCTAAATCCCAGGGACCGTATTTTTCCCAGGGCATCTTGGGGCTTTCAGAGTTTTTTCTACGGCTTTTTTGAAATTCTATTTTACTGGTAAGTTCCAATACCAGTTTTCGCTGAGCCTCAAAATCCAAAAGAAGAATTAAATCCTTAATTTGGTTGATTATATCTGCTTTTTTTTGCATATTTTGCCTCCACTCCTGATCATACCCTATTTATAGCACCGAGGCAAGTCAAAGAGGCGAAGCGTCCAGGGCTCCCTCCGGGGCTATCGCGTTGGCGGGGCTCACCGGCCACCATCTTTTCCTGGTCTTCTTTGTAGTTGCTCCCATTTTCCATAACGGCTCTAAAATATGCGATCGGATTAGGA
>CAZTWC010000382.1:0-3038 GCA_964617105.1 uncultured Myxococcia bacterium | reverse complement strand
ACTATCAGCCAAAATGCTTGAAAAAACAAGCCTGGATGTTTTTCAGCAGCAGATGAAATGTATAAAGAAAAATCGAGAATTTTTATCGTCCCTTTCATCCACTTATAAATTGGGACTTATCTCCAATTTCACCGCCAATTTGCCGATCATTTTACAGGAAACTAAACTGGATACCCTTTTTGACGCCACTTTGATCTCTAAAGTGGATGACCTTAAAAAGCCGCTCAAAGCCGCTTTTTATCTATTGACCGATCGTTTGCAAGTTAAGCCCAAAAACTGCGCCATGGTGGGTGACTCCTATAAAAACGACATTGTACCGGCCAAATCTCTGGGAATGACCACCTATTGGCTGGGCTCTGACGATTGTGTAAAAACAGAGGAATCTGATGCTGCAGATTACCGGATAACCCGGTTGGAGGATTTTAATTAAAATGAAAGGCGGAATAATTGCAGCCGGTGAAGGTTCCCGTTTTAAAAAGGCGGGAATAAATATACCAAAACCGCTAATAAAAGTGGGTGATAAAACCCTGTTGGATTGGCAAATTACCACTCTGAAATCAGCCGGGGTAGAGAGCATTGCCATAATCGTAAATGAACAGGAAGGAGACCAGGTCCTTAAGTATATCCATTCTAAAAATTACGGCCTGCCCCTGGAAACCATTGTCCGCTCAACTCCCAGTTCTATGCACAGTTTCCTGGCCCTGGGTCCTCTTTTGGCAGACAGCCGGGCGATTATCTGCACGGTTGACACCATCTCCATTGGTCAAGAGATGAAAGATTTCGCCAATTTTTTTCGCACTCAACCTGATATAGAACTGCTGTTAGCCTACACCGATTATGTTGATGACGAAAAACCACTCAGAATTGCCATAGACCAAAAGCAAATTGTAACAGCACTGGGACCTGATGCAGATAACAGCCCCTATGTGACCGCGGGGATTTATGGTGTATCTCCCCGGGTATTCAACTTTGAACAGGAAGTATTATCCCTGGGGATGCACAAATTACGCTATTTCCTGGGCCACCTGCTCAAAAACCACCTTATTTCTAAAGGTTACCTCTTCAATAAAGCAATTGACGTAGATCGTCCTTCTGACCTGGAGGAAGCACAAAATGAAGTTTCTGTGTATTTACAGGGCCAGTGAGTTTTCCCCTTTTCATCACGGCTCCAACGATCGTAAGTTGATGAGCCTGGTGGGAAAACAATTACAGGCCAAACAGTTTGAAGTTGAATTTATGCGGGAAGAGGAGGTGGATCACACCCCCAGAAAAGCAGATCTGATCTTTTCTATGTGTCAGGGTATACAAGCCAACCAACATTTGCTCAACTGGGAAAAAACGGGAACATTAGTGGTAAATTCGCCCCGGGCGGTTCTCTCCTGTCACCGGGTTGAGATGCATAAAATCGCTGACCAGGCTGGTAAATTATGGCCCGAAGGCTTTCTCATTCCTACCCATCCGGGGTCTAGAAAAATAATCGAGCGGCTAAAAGTGTTTTCCTACTGGATTAAGCGAGGAGATGTTCACGCCACCGAAAGAGGGGATGTGGTGCATGCTTTCAGCCTGGAAGAGATACAAAATGTACTCGATTCCTTTTACCGGCGTGGCATTAAGCACGCCATGATCCAGCGCCATGTGGATGGGTTGGTGGTTAAATTTTATGGGGTAAAAAACACCTCTTTTTTTCGCTGGTTCGAGGAGAGTCACCCGGAGCGCAGTCCGGAAATTTTTGGCCTGGCCCGCTCCAAGGTTGAGGAATTAATTGATATGTTCGACCTGGAAATCTACGGCGGCGATGCGGTGATAACTCCTTCCGGCCAAATAGTAGTTATCGATGTCAACGATGCTCCTAGTTTTGCCCTGTTTAGGGAAGAGGCTGCCCTG
This sequence comes from uncultured Myxococcia bacterium, assembly GCA_964617105.1. Lineage (GTDB taxonomy): Bacteria > CAZTWC01 > CAZTWC01 > CAZTWC01 > CAZTWC01 > CAZTWC01. Next base: position 1,154 of record CAZTWC010000382.1, on the reverse strand, counting down.
GCCATAGTTTCCATCCTGATTGATAAGTTGGATCAAGGCGCCCGAGAGATCAATTTTGAAAATGAGAAGAAAAAGATATTGAAATTATCTGATTTTAAAGGCAAAATACCGAACAAGAATAAAATACTCTAGAAAAATTTCGGAGGTGGAGTAAATGGAATTCAAATATCGCTGTCCCTACTGTAAATCTATTCTGAATCCTTCCAACAAACTTATTTTTCGTATCAATAAAGAGGATCAGAAGAGCTTGATCCTGTTAAGTCCTGAACCTGGAGATTATACCTTTTTCGTTGATCCAAAGATTAAATTCACCAAAGGTGACCAATGGGATTTTTTCTGTCCGGTTTGCAGCGAAGACCTTAAATCTTTAGAAGAGGATGGCATGGGTATGTTATTGGTTACCAGCATTTTGGTAGGCAAAACCGAAGGAAAAACCCGGCCGCTCCTCTTTTCCAGGATTGTGGGTGTGCACGCCACTTTTATTCTGGACGACAATCAATTAAAAAGTTTTGGCCCTGATAGCCTTAACTATGAGGCTATGATAAAGAATAAATATCTTTAGGGCTATCTGAGCGAGCCCTAAATCCTAACTCCTGTAACTGCCAGAAATCTCTATAAATTCCCTCCTGGGTTAAAAGAGTTTCGTGTTTTCCTTCCTGGACCAAACCACCATTGGCAATTACCAAAATCCTATCTGCGCGTTTGATAGTAGAGAGCCGGTGCGCTACCATCAGGGCTGTTTTACCAGCCAGTGTCTTTTCTAAAGCATCTGTAACCAATTTTTCAGTTCCAGAGTCAATGGATGAAGTAGCCTCATCTAAAAGTAAAACTGGCCGGTCAAAAGCCAGACAGCGGGCAAAGGCCAAAAGTTGTCTTTCACCATAAGAGAGATTGCAGCCCTGGCCGATTAAATTCTTATCCAATCCATAGGAACCCAGGGCAAAACGGCAATGGGTGTTGGCCAAAGCTCTCCTTAATTTTTTTTCATCCATATTACTGTCAAAAAGAGAAAGGTTCTCTCGGGCGCTACCATTAAATAGAGATACCTCTTGCTGAACCACGGAAAAGAGGAAGCGTAACTCCTGCAGATCCCATAGTTCTTGAGGACGTCCGTTGATCAAAATCTGTCCGGACTGTATTGGATAAAAACCCAA
>CAZTWC010000381.1:0-3040 GCA_964617105.1 uncultured Myxococcia bacterium | reverse complement strand
ACATGTTTTATTAGCCATGGCGGAGATGGAAAATGGTAAAATTAAAAAGATTTTTCAAGATTTGGGATTAGATAAAGGTAAACTTTTGTCTGCGATTAAAGAAGTAAGGGGAAACCAGCGGGTGACAGACCAAAATCCTGAAGGACGGTACCAGGCTTTAGAGCGGTATTGCCGTGATTTCACTGCAATGGCAGCCAAAGGGAAGTTGGATCCGGTAATCGGACGCGATAAGGAGATCCGGCGTTCAATACAGGTTTTGGCCAGGCGGACAAAAAATAACCCGGTTTTAATTGGCGAACCCGGGGTTGGCAAAACCGCCATTATCGAAGGTCTGGCTCAAAGAATTGTGCGGGGTGATGTTCCGGAAAGCCTTAAAAACCGGCGACTTTTATCCTTGGATTTGGGGATGCTGATCGCCGGAGCCAAATACCGGGGAGAATTTGAAGACCGGCTAAAGGCGTTGCTTAAGGAAGTTACTGAGGCTGATGGTGAAGTGATTTTGTTTATCGATGAGTTGCACACCATGGTAGGAGCCGGGGCGGCGGAGGGGGCAATGGACGCCTCCAATATGCTTAAACCAGCACTGGCTCGGGGCGAGTTGCATTGCCTGGGTGCCACCACCCTGGAAGAATACCGCAAACATATAGAAAAAGACGCTGCTTTAGAACGCCGTTTTCAGCCTATTGTCATTGACCCGCCCAGTGTTGAGGAAACTATTTCCATTTTAAGAGGCCTAAAAGGAAAATATGAGATTCATCATGGGGTGCGCATTTTGGATGACGCTATTGTGGCTGCGGCCTCTCTTAGCAACCGTTACATTAACGACCGATTTTTGCCGGACAAGGCTATTGACCTGATTGATGAAGCCGCTGCCCGAATTCGTATGGAAATAGACAGCCTGCCCACCGACCTGGATAATTTGGAGAGAAAAACTATCCAACTGCAAATGGAACGGCAGAATTTGGCCAAAGAGGACCCGGCCCTTTGTGCAGAACGGATTGAAAAAATAGACCAGGAGATTTCTCTCCTGGAGATGAAAAGCGCTGAATTAAGGGAGCGTTGGGAGAGGGAGAAGGAGATAATTAAGCAAATTGGCGTTTTGAAAGAGGAGATGGACCAACTGAAATTTGAGGAGCAGAGATCCCAAAAGCAAGGTGATTTTGCCGGGGCATCGGAAATTAAATATGGCCGGTTTCCCGATAAAATTAAGCAGATTGGGACTTTAAACCAGAAGTTGAGCGATATTCAAAAAGGGGAGAGATTGGTAAAAGAGGAGGTGAGCGAAGCAGATATCGCCGCAATTGTAGCCTCCTGGACCGGCATACCAGTGGAAAAGATGTTGGAAGGTGAAAAGGATAAATTATTGCAGATGGAGGAAAAGCTCAGACAGAGGGTGGTGGGACAGGACAAGGCTATCTCTTTGGTGGCTAATGCGATTCGCCGAGCCAGAGCAGGGCTGCAGGATATCAACCGGCCCATTGGTAGTTTTATTTTTCTCGGCCCCACGGGAGTAGGCAAGACAGAACTGGTGAAGGCTTTGGCCGAATTTCTTTTTGACGATGATCAGGCTATAGCCCGGATCGACATGAGCGAATACATGGAGATGCACTCGGTGGCCAGGTTGATTGGGGCACCTCCTGGGTACGTGGGTTATGATCAGGGAGGATACTTGACAGAATTGGTGAGGAGGAAGCCCTACTCGGTGGTTCTATTTGATGAGATTGAAAAAGCCCATAACGATGTTCTAAACCTGCTTTTGCAAATTTTGGATGAAGGCCGGCTCACTTCAGGGCAGGGCAAAACCGTGGATTTTAAAAATACGGTTATTATTATGACTTCCAACCTGGCAGGTAGCAAGATCCAGGAGATGGTTGCCAACCAGCAGTCGTTGAAGGCCATGGAAAAGATGGCTATGGGAGAGATGAGAAAATATTTTCGTCCAGAATTTATCAATCGCATCGATGACATAGTGGTGTTCTCCACCCTGGACCAGGAGGATTTACGAAAAATAGTAAAAATTCAACTGCAACAGGTGCAGGATAAACTCCAGCAGAGAAATATAACTCTGGAATTGGATGAAGAGGCACTCAACCGCGTGGCCAGTGAGGGTTATGATCCTGATTTTGGCGCCCGGCCGCTGAAAAGAGTAATCCAGCACCGTCTGGTGGATCCTCTTTCAACTAAATTGATCGCTGGTGATTTTAAAGATGGGGATAAAATTAAGGTATCTGCTGGAGAGATCGGAGGGATGGTTATCTCAAAAGTCTAAGCGCCCTTATATTTCTATATTAGCAAGTGCCCGGGCGGCCAGCAACGTAATTGACTCATCGGGGTGATCCAGTATTTTAATCAGTTGATTTATCGATTTTTTATCATCCAGTTGTTCAAGGATAGGTATTATCTCTTTAATTAAGTTGTGATCATCGGTTTCCATGGCTTTTAAAAGAGGTGGCACTGCCGGGGTTCCGATTTTGACCAGCGCTTTGGCTGATTCTTCTCTAACTCGCTTGCTATTATTACTCAGAGCCTGCATCAACGGCTCTACCGCCTTTTTGTTCTCCAACTGGCCCAGTATTTTGGCAATTCTACACTTGATATTGGTGCCCTGGGAGTTAAAAAGTTCTATCAACGGCTCTACCGCCTTTTTAGAGTCCAGGTTACCCAGGGCTATTGCAGCGCCCAGGCAAAGATCGAGGTTGGTGTTTTTGAGGGAGAGCAATTTTATTAGAGTATTTTCAGCTTCTTTTGCCTTTAGGTTGCCCAAAGAGATAGTGGCATAAAATCTCAACTCCTGGTTTTCCCCTTCATTTTGAAGCAATTTTATAAGCGGAGTTATGGCTCGTTTGTCTTCCGACTGTCCCAGGGCGACAGCAGCACTGAACCGGATATCGCTATCATTGCTGGCCACGGCGTCCAGTAAGGCGTCTACGGCCATTTTATTGTGTATTTTGCCTAAAGAATCGATTACCGTGAGGCGAATTTTTTTATCTTCCATACTTTGGATAAGTATTTCCACTGCCCTGGAGTCACCTATCAGTCC
>CAZTWC010000380.1:0-3077 GCA_964617105.1 uncultured Myxococcia bacterium | reverse complement strand
ATAGAACCGCTGCGAAAAACTTCGAAAGATTGGCTATCCTTATCTATCTCTGGATTTGGAAGGTTTTCGCAGCGGTTCTATGAATATTGAATTGTCTGGCGGGTACTAATTTGATGAAAACAAGGTGAAATTATGGAATTGGACCAACAGGAAAAAGAACTATATAAAAAAATTGTATCAATCAAACAGAAGATGGGCGAGAAACTGCTAATTTTAACCCATCATTATCAACGGCCCGAAATAGTCTCCCTGGGCGACTACAAGGGGGATTCTTTTGAATTGGCCCGCCAGGCGGCTTCTAGCCAGGTAGCGGAGATCATAGTTTTTTGTGGAGTTCATTTTATGGCAGAAGCAGCCGCCACCCTGGCCGGGCCGGGCCAGCAGGTATATATGCCCGATACCCGGGCCGGTTGCCCCATGGCTGATATGTCCTCCCTCGAGGATGTAGAGATACTATGGAACCAATTGAAAAGCCAGGGGATGGAAAAAAAGTTTGTGCCAGTAACCTATATGAATTCATCTTCAGAGATAAAGGCTTTTTGTGGTGAACGAGGCGGATCTGTCTGCACCTCTTCCAATGCAGAATTGATTTTCAAATGGGTTTTTTCTCAAGACAAAGCCATATTGTTTTTGCCGGATCGCCATCTGGGGTACAACACCCTGAAAACTTTGGAAGTTGACGATAAAGATATTCGTCTGTGGGAGTATCGCGATCCCAATTTCCAGGTATTGGAGGATTTGGAAAGTATGGAAAACTGCCGGGCTATCCTTTGGGACGGTCACTGTCATGTTCACACCCATTTTAAGGTGGAGATGATAGAGAAGGGACGTAAAAAGTTTCCCAACGCCAAAATTATTGTTCATCCGGAATGCCCATATCCCGTGGTTCAGGCGGCTGATGCTGCTGGCTCTACCCGCTTTATCGTTGATACAGTGGATAATGCCCAACCAGGTGAAACCATCCTGATAGGAACTGAGATCAATATGATCAGACGGATACATGATCAATACCCGGATAAAAATATCTATGAGTTGGATCGTTCTTTGTGTCCCAATATGTTCAGGATCAATCTGCAGAATTTATCTCAACTGTTGGAGGAGTTTCCCCTTTCCCAGCAGATCACTGTAGAGGAGAAGGTCAGAAAGGGAGCTGCCCGAGCCCTTCAGATGATGCTGGATCTTTGTAAATAAAAGAGAGTTAACTGTAAATTACACCTGAGAACCATGACCAATAGCAAAAAGAAAATTAATGTAGGAGTGGGATTAAGTGGAGGAGTTGATTCCTCAGTGGCAGCCGCTCTGCTGCTGGAACAGGGATACCAGGTGACCGGCTTGTTTATGACTATATACGGAGAGGAGTTGAAACTGGAAGAGAATGCCCGGCATGCCTGCTACGGACCGGGTGAAGAGGAGGATATGGAGGCTGCTGCCCAGGTTTGCCAGAAACTGTCAATCCCTTTTTGTGCCGTGGATTTGCGGAAGGAGTTCAGCCAGCATGTGCTGACCTATTTCAGGAGCGAGTATTTAGCCGGCCGGACTCCCAATCCCTGTGTGATCTGTAACCAGCGGTTAAAATTTGATTTTCTATCACAGCGGGCGGGCCAGGCAGGATTTAAGACTGACTATTTTGCCACCGGCCATTATGCCCGGATCGAGAGAGATGAAGAACGATATTATCTTGCCAAAGCCAGGGACAACAGTAAGGATCAGTCCTATTTTCTATATGCCCTTACTCAGGAACAGTTGGCTCGTATTATTTTTCCTCTGGGCGATTACACCAAGGTGGAAGTAAGGGAGGTGGCTAGAAAGTTTGGCCTCCATACCGCAGAACTTCCGGAGAGCCAGGATTTTATTGCTGGAGGCGATTATTCGCCTCTCTTTACTCCCGACCAGGTGAGGCCCGGGGAGATTGTGGATCAGGATGGGAAGGTTTTGGGTAAACACCGGGGGATAATTCATTATACTGTGGGGCAGCGGAAAGGATTGGGCATCCAAAGTCCCTGGCCCCTGTATGTTGAGAGAATAGATGCTCAAAAAAATCAGATTGTGGTGGCCAAAAAGGAGTCCATTTTTTCCCGGGGGCTTATTGCCGCCCATATCAGCCAGACTACTGCTGAAAATATCGGTTCTGGCCGGGAGGTTACCGCAAAAATTAGGATCAAAAGCCCGGGCGCCGCTGCCCAAGCTAAAATATTGGACGGAGAGAGGCTGGATGTAATTTTTAAGGAACCTCAACTGGCGGTTACACCCGGGCAATCAGTGGTATTGTACTCAGCCCACCGGGTGTTGGGAGGAGGCATCATTGAGAATTCTTTAGATGGAGGTTAAACCAATGGACAAATCAAACCCAAAAAAGATGGAATCTGTTCAGCCAACTTTGAAACTGGCCTATGAAAAAATTAATAACTTCTCTTTAATTGAGAAATTAGCCGCTGAGATGTGCTCAAAAGAGTGGTACGATTCTTATGCTCACCGCCGGAATATTGATAAACCTCTGCCATCGGTAGCAGAGTTGACCGAAGTTATCTCCCTGTTCAGGCAGATATTCTTTCCCGGCTATTTTGGCCCTTCGGAAGTTAAGAGAGACAATATGTCCTTTTATATGGGGGTGGCGTTGGATGAGGCTTATCGTAAATTGGCAGAACAGATTAATCGAGGATACTGTTTTGCCTGCACTGAGGCTGCCAATAAAGATTGCTCCAAATGCAAGGAGGAGGCCTTGCGGATTACCGAAAAACTGTTTAATGAACTGCCTCGAATCAGGAGGATTTTGGCCACTGATGTGCAGGCAGCATTTGAAGGTGATCCAGCTGCCAAGCAACCGGGAGAAACCATTTTTTGTTACCCCAGCCTTAGGGCCATCTCCAATCATCGTATCGCCCACGAACTCTATCGTTTGGATGCGCCGCTGATTCCCAGGATTATCTCTGAGATTGCCCATTCGGAAACCGGCATTGATATCCATCCCGGCGCTCAGATAGATGAGAAGTTTTTTATGGATCACGGTACCGGCATTGTTATTGGTGAGACCTGTATTATTGGCAAGAATGTTAGGGTTTACCAGGGAGTAACTTTGG
>CAZTWC010000379.1:0-3081 GCA_964617105.1 uncultured Myxococcia bacterium | reverse complement strand
AATTATCATTACACAATCTGTTTTTGGCAGTGATATTTTATATGGTGATATTTTTATCAATATTATCATCTACAGCCTCAATAGCATCCTCTAAAGAACACCAACTCTTAATGCCGAAAGATAAAAAGTCCATACTTAATGAAGGCCGACTCAATATCAGTTGGCCAGATATAGTAAAGTTGGTGGACAAACATCCACAAATCGGAGCAAATTATTTTAAAGTTGAAGCTGCACAGGCAGAAGTAGCGGCGGCAAGCGCTTTTCCAAATCCCAGTTTAGAAACATCTACTGCCTATGGAAAAGCCCTTGACAACTCTGAAAGCCGGGTCGAATGGGGACTCGCTCTATCCATTCCTCTTGATTGGATGATTAAGATTAACTCCAGAGTAGCCATGGCCAAAGCGGAAGTCCAAACCATTGAGGCGGAAACCAAAACTTTACGCTATCAAGTTTTAGTTCAGTTGAATCAATTGTTTTGGAAATTGATCTATTATCAAGAACGGGCAGATATTTTAAGTGAATTAAGCAATCAAACCAAGCTGTTGTTACAAACTGTAAGACGGCGAGTGGAGATTGGCGAATCTCGTCCGGTAGAGGCCTTTCTGGTGGAGATGGAGGCAGAAAATATCTTTGGAAAATTAGAGGCCGCAATATCAGACCTGGAGGTGTCTGCAACTAAGTTAGCCCTATGGCTTGGAGTTGGTGCTGACACAAATCTGAAGGCTGTAGCAGATCTTACCGCCATTCCTCAGCCCTTTACTAAAACCCTGGCTATTGAAACATCCCTGAAAAATCATCCGGAAATTCTGGCTGCCATGGCTCGAGTTCGCTCTTTTTCTGCTAAAGTCGACCTGGAATATAAAAACCGTATTCCTTCTTTTTCCATGGAAGCCTTTGTGGACCACGAACTTGACCGCAAAGCCTATGGTATTGGGGTTTCGATTGATCTACCGTTGTGGAATTGGAATGCAGGCAATATTCAATATGCCCAAAAAATTTTAGCCGCCGAAAAACTGCATCTCATTGCCAGTAAAAGGGAGATAGAATCTTTAACAATGGAATCTCAAACTGCCTGCCAATCTGGTATAAATCAGGCCAGAAGATTTAAGGATAAAATTCTGCCCTTAGCCAGATCAGTGGTAAAAACCATTGAGAAGACTTACAACCTGGGCGAGGTGAGGATGCTAGAGTTGGTTGACGCCCGCCGTACCCTGTTGGAAACCAAACTTCGCTTCATCGATATATTTATTGGAGCCCAGACTGACTGCCATGGTCTAAGGATAATTTTAGGAGAAGAGTTACCATGAGTTATTTAATAAAAAAACTATATATCATCACTTTGATTATTATGACTACAACCTTAATTGGCTGTTCAAAAGATAAACATGAGCATCCTTCTGAGCCCAATCTTGACCAGAAAAATAATAAGCACCAGGAACAGACACTCAATGAAAATGATCACCAAAGTGAGGGAGATCTGGGACATGAGCACGGTGGGCAGGGACACCAAGGGCACGGCCACGAACATCAGGAGCTCAGTGCTGATCTGGATAAACCGATCCCTCAACTGTTTTCCGCCACCTGTGAACACAATATCAGAACTCATAAATGTGATGAATGCCGATATGAGGTGGGGGTGGTCAAAGCCTCCGATAACCTGTTTAAGTGTGGATTACTCAAAAAGATCAAGGCCAATTTGAAGAGAGTAACGGTTCCGCTAAGCCTGACCGGTGAAGTTCGATTTGACCAACGGCGAGTGGCTCATGTGAGTACACAAGTAGAAGGAATCATCAGAAAAGTTTACATTATGCTTGGTGACCAGGTCAAGCCTGGCCAGTCCCTAATAGAGATTGAATCGGTGGAGTTGGGTGAAGCCCAGGCAGCATATCTTGAGGCTCAGGCTATGCTAAAACTGGCCAAAAGAAATCATTTTCGGTTGCAGACCCTGCGTAAAGAGGGGATCTCTTCTGAAAAGGAACTATTCAAATCAACCCAGGAGTTAGATGCGGCCCAGATCAGGACCGATGCGGCTCTGGGAAAACTCAAACGTTTAGGGATGACCACGGCTATTGCCAATGCTATAATTTCTGAAAGTTCAATGGGGCGGCTGATCTTGCGCGCTCCAGCCAAAGGCATGGTGCTAAAGATGCATGCAGTAGCCGGTGAAATAGCCCGGTCAGCAACACCGCTGATCACCGTGGGAGACAACTCCACCTTATGGGTGTGGGCAGACCTCTATGAACGAGACATAGCCCTGGTTACCCAGGAACAAACCCGGCAGCAACTCTTTGCTCAGGTTGAAGTTAAGGCTTTCCCTGGAGAGCAATTTCCGGGGACTGTCGATTTTATCAGCCCCTCCATGAGTGAACTGTCCCGCACTGTGAAAATTCGGATCACCGTTCCAAACCCTAAAAAACGTTTGTTAGCCGGGATGTTTGCCCGGGTAAAGATTATTCTTCCTGGACAGAGGCAGGTGCTTACCCTACCCGAAAGTGCAGTGATGGAGGATCAGGGACGGTCATTTATATTTGTTCATTATCGAAATGACTATTACGTGAGACGACCGGTAGTAACCGGGTTGACCATTGAAGGTTTTATGGAGATCAATAAAGGGTTAAAGGGGGATGAAACCGTGGTTTCTGAAGGTGCCTTTTTGATGAAATCGGATGTGCTACGTTCCAAAATGGGAGCGGGGTGTGCAGATTAGAATTAGATGCTGGATGCTGGGAGGATTTTTTGATGTCGAATTTATTGGAATTTTTACTGCGCCAAAGGATGATGGTAGGTATTGGCGCGATTATTTTAATTATTTTAGGGGCTATTTCATGGTTTCGTTTGCCGGTAGATGCTTTTCCTGATGTTACCAATCAGCAGGTGATGATACTTACCGAGGCTGAAGGGTTGGGGCCGGTTGATGTTGAACAGCAGATCACCTTTCCCATTGAATGGGTGATGGGGGGATTGCCGGATGTCAAAATGGTGCGCTCCCTCTCCAAAACCGGGCTTTCTCAGGTGGTGATTATATTTGATGACAAAGTTGGTGTGTGTGAAATAAGGAAAATTTTCCGAAACGTAAGTAAA
>CAZTWC010000378.1:0-3149 GCA_964617105.1 uncultured Myxococcia bacterium | reverse complement strand
CGCTCATGTTCCGGCGCATTTTGTCTGAATGCACCTTACGGATCCGCCTCTTCTCCTGCTTTTTTTTCTTCTCCTCTTTTTTGACCACCTGGGCAACAATTTTATGACTATTTAGTTGATCCGATTGGGCTTGAATATCATTGCCAAACAGGGCATGGAGAACCGGGATCAGTATAAAGAAAAGGTAACTCACCACCAGGGCTCCCAAGAACCTGACTGTACCTAAAAATATATCTGTAAATAGATCTACTGCCCTTTGCACGGGAATTAACCATCCTTTTTAGCAGAAAGGGAGACCTTTTTGGCCCCCCCTAGAGCGCACCTGTCCATCACCTCCACTGCTTTTCCTAATTCTGCCTGCCTATCAGAGACAATCACCACCGACATATCCGGCCTCTTCAGAATCTCCTCCTGTATCAACGCCTGTAACCGTTGCAGACTCACTTGCCGGCCATAAACATGGATGGTGCCCTCCCTGGAAATCCCCACCAGTAGCACTTTCTGCCCCTTAGAAACTGCTGTTTGAGCTTTGGGTTTGGTTACATCAATACCGGTTTGGCGGGTGAAGTTGGTGGTGATGACGAAAAATATCAATAAGATAAAAACCATATCGATCAATGGCCCCATATTGATATCAGCAGTGTCATCCTCCTGCTTCAATATCCTGAAATCTTCACTCATAATTCTCTCTTATATATGGTTGGCGTACCAAAATTTACTTATCATCCGGCTACCGATCCTCAAGTTTTTGGGCAATAACCTTTTCATCCCTTTGTAGCAATTGAACCAATATCTTTTTTCGATTGGCTAAAAAAAGTTGAAAAATCAGCGCCGGAAATGCTACTGTCAACCCCGCCTGGGTGGTGAGCAGGGCTTTGCTGATACCCTGGGCCATTAGATGAGGATTGCCAATACCAAAGGTGTTGATCACGTCAAAGGTATCCACCATGCCCACCACGGTGCCCAGTAAACCCAGCAAAGGCGCCACCGAAATCCAGGCCTTTAAAGTGGTGAAATCCCGATCCAGATTGGGGACCAGCGCCGTCAGCAGTTCACGGTAGTAGTGGGGCAAATAGATGTTTACTAAAAAGTCTGCCAGTTTTTATGCCTATATTTTGATCGGAATTTAACTTGGAATTTGGATCAAATTTTATAAATATATTTGTATTCATGGCTTGCACCCTCCCTTAGTATTCAACAGTCAGTAAGAAACTCGGCCTAAAGCCATAAAAACTGGAGCCATAGGGCTCAAATACGGAGGTGCCGCCATCAACTATTGCCTTCTGACCTGCCACTTTGCCGCCCCCCTGGCGGTAGCCAATGGCGTTTACGTTTCTACGATTGTAGACATTGTAGAAAGACAACTCCAGGCTGGTCTTCAAATTTCTCCCGACATGAGTTTCATATTTCAGGCCAAAATCGAGCCGGTGATAAGCGGGCAGGCGGTATCTATTCCGTCCCTCCCAATAGGGGAAGGGTATTCCGCTGACATAATAATACCCCTCAGCAAGGGTAATGGCATTTCCGGTGGAATAGAGAAAAAGCGCTGAAATATATAGCTTATGTCCTGGAAAGTAGTAACTCAAGGGCTCGTAACTGATAAAGGCCGTGAAGTCATGGGTTTTATCAAACTTGCTGGGATACCACTCTCCTTTATTAATGACATCTATTTTATTTTCACTGCGGCCTACACTATAACTTATCCAGCCGTTAAACCGGCCTTTGGCCTTCTTGAACATCAATTCCAGTCCGTAGGCCCGTCCCTTGCCGGTAGCCACATAGGCTTCCAGATTGTCCACCAGGTAATTATGCAGCCCATCTTCAAAATCAGCGGCATGCTGGCTGTCTTTATAATAAGTCTCTGCAGAAAAGTGATACTGGTGATTGAATAAGTCGAGAAAATAGCCCAGCGCCACCTGGTCGGTGGTCATGGGCGGGATATTCTGCGTGCAAGGCATCCAGATGTCGTACCAGGTTTCTTGCATGCTATTGGTCATGAGCCTCAGGTACTGGGCGCTGCGGTTATAGGTAAATTTTAAAGAACTCTGATTATTTAATACATAGGAGAGGGAAAACCGCGGTTCGTACTTATGATAATACTTCATCGCTTCATTGGTAGAGTAAGGCTTGCTGCTAAGTGGTTCATTGGTAATCTCGTCAAAGATGAAACTGTCTCCGGCGCCCAATTGATAGAAGAATGAATAGCGAAGTCCAAAATAGGCGGTGAGGCTCGGTAAAATTTTGTATTCTGTTCCTGCAAACAAAGCATTCTCTAAGGAATGCATGGGAGGCATGAATTTTCCGAATCTTTCCGATGTGTCTTCTAATGTTCCATGATTAAAATCTTGATATTCCATGGAACCCCCGAAGGTAACGGTCATATCTTCCACCGGATACCAGGAGAGTTTCTGTTTGAAGCCGCTGGTTTTGATCCAGGAATGAAAGATATAAATGCCGGCCTTGTTGTCAGTATAATATTCACTGTAAATAATAGAGGTATCAGATTGCAATTTGGGTGTGAATTGATGGTTGAAGCGCAGTGAACCTGCACGGTTTCCCCATTTGGTCATGCCAATTAAAATACCCTGGTCTCGGCTGAAAAACCCGGTGAGATAAAGGGTGTTGTCATCATTGACTTTCCATACAAGTTTTCCATTGACATCGTACCAGTATTCGTCTGTTCCGAAGAAATAGAAATCTTGATTGGGTGAGGCTTTTGCCATGGGCATACCTGAAGAAACCCTCATAGCGCCTTCTTTTTCCTTCATTCTATCGTGCAATTTGCCAACGCTAAAATAGGATGAGCGGCCGGCCAAAAAGGCGGTTAGTTTGTTTTTTAAAACCGGGATTTCCAGGGCAAGTTTCGAGGTTATCAGGCCGGCTGAAAGTTTGGCATGAAACTCATCGACTTGGTCACCCCCCATGGTAACGTCTAAAACAGAGGCTGAACGGCCGCCGTAATTAGCCGGAATCCCACCCTTGTAAATAACGAGTTTTTTTACCGCATCTGAATTGAAAATGGAGAACAGCCCGCTCATATGAGAGGTATAATATAGCGGTATGCCGTCCATGAGAATCAGGTTCATATCAATACCGCTACCGCGGACGATATAGGCTGAGCGCCCCTCCGTTATGGTGGTAATCCCGGG
>CAZTWC010000377.1:0-3150 GCA_964617105.1 uncultured Myxococcia bacterium | reverse complement strand
TTTTTGAAAGATCTGTTTATCTTCATTATTTTGGGACTCTTTGTATTTAGAAGACCTACAATACAATTCTGAGTAATCTATCTGATGAAATTCGTTAGCCATTAAATAATCATATACTTCAATTTGACTTGCCCTTAAAGCAATCTCGTCCAATCCGTAAGGGGTTATCGCATTTGAGTCTTTCATACAATTATACGCAATCGGTATTCCTTTGGCCAACGCTGTTAAATGGCCATAATATAACAGTCTTTCTACAGTATCGTCAAAAATATCAGGTTCCTCTCCCGCCAACTCGGAAAGTTCAATAAATTTAGGGGTTATTTTATCAATCTGACCTTCAGCCTGCAGATTGCTGATATACCAATTCAGATAAAAAGGAGCGTCATGGCCATAGATATCGGGGCATTTTTCGCTCAACTTGTCAACTATTTCATTAAACTTTAAACGTTCTTCTTGTTCTGCAGTTTCATGATAAATTTCTTGAACCATTTTAAAGGCCATATCAGGTCCTGTTACCTGAGCATTATTCATCAATGTGGAAAAATGAGTTAATTTATCAGTCAGTTTTTTATTTTTGAACTCACACCATATTTTTTCCTGTTCTTCATCGTAAACCTCCAAATCGGACTCTGCAAATTCATCATCATCTTCTTCTTCAAGTTCTATCTTATTTGTCTCTGATTGACTGGCCAATTTTTCTTCTTCATCTCTGGCCAAACAGCACTTTTTATATTTCTTTCCGCTACCACAAGGGCAGGGAGAATTCCTTCCAACTTTCAAAATAGACCTCTCTTTTTTTGTTTTACTTCGAACTTCTTGATCTTACTTTTTTCTTGAACCATCATTTTACCTGCCCAGAAAGGGGCTCAAATAACACCTCCAGGTCTTCCGGTTCCAGGCTGAATTTCCCGTGCTCTTTTTGATGAAATATCCCTTGTGCCAAGTCTCGTTTTTTTTGTTGTAATTGGAGCATCTTTTCTTCAACTGTGTTGGCAGTGATCAGTTTGTAGACAAATACCGGTTTATCTTGGCCGATACGGTGGGCACGGTCGGTGGCCTGGTCCTCTACTGCCGGATTCCACCAGGGGTCGTAATGGATAACAGTATCGGCTGCAGTAAGATTGAGCCCTTTTCCACCGGCTTTTAAACTGATCAGAAAAAGTGGCACCTGGTTAGATTGGAACTTATCGATTGGTTTGGCTCGATTTCTGGTTTGGCCGGTTAATTTAACATAATCGATATTTTGATCTACCAATTGATCCTCGATTAACTTAAGCATACTGGTAAACTGCGAAAAGAGTAAAATCCGCCGGCCTGCCCCAAGCATTTGCGACACTATCTTGGTCAAAAATTCCAATTTGACACTTTCGTTAACATTTTTGGCGGCATCTATGGAGAGCAGTCCGGGGTCACAGCAAACCTGCCGCAATTTCAGCAAGGCGTCCAAAATGATAATAGCGCATTTTTTCATCCCCTTTTCTGCCACAGCCTGCTTTATTTTTTCATGCATGGTCAACCGGATGCTTTCATAAAGATCACGCTGACTTCCCTTGAGTTCAACCACTTTTTGTATCTCTGTCTTGGCCGGCAAATCTTTGGCCACTTCCTCTTTGGTGCGGCGTAGCATAAAAGGATGCACCCTTTGCGCTAATTGCTCCTGCCGCTCCAAATTGCCATACTTTTCAATTGGAGTTCTGAATATCTGTTTGAAAAACCTGCTATGGCCCAAAAAACCGGGCTGCAAAAAATCGAATAACGACCACAATTCACCCAGATGATTTTCCATTGGTGTGCCGGTAAGACATAACTTGTGGTCAGCCCTTATCAGGCGGACCGCTTTGGACATTTTGGTCTTTGGATTTTTAATAGCCTGGGCTTCGTCCAAAATTGCCAGGTGAAAAACAAATTTTGAGATCTCTTTATAGTCGCGAGTCAAAAGATTATAGGTGGTTATAATGATATCGTGCTTATCTATGTTGACAAAATCCTTTTTACGGTAAGGCCCATAGAGGAGCAAGACTTTCAGGCTGGGGGTAAAGCGCTGTGCCTCTCTGCACCAATTTGTCATTAAACTGGTTGGAGCCACAACCAGGGCCGGTTCATCCAGCCGGCCGCTCTCCTTTTCGGTCAATATGTAGGCCAGAGTTTGAACTGTTTTGCCCAGTCCCATATCATCCGCCAAAATACCGTTTAGCCGATAATCCCGCAAAAACTGCAGCCAATTCAGTCCCTGCTGCTGATAATGCCGCAAATCGGCCTTTAACTGTGGGGAAGGCGGCACATTTTTGATCCCTTTAAAGGTTTTCAGTCGTCGCCCTATTTCCACCAGATGTTCACCTTTAAACCATTCCAGGTTGGAGTCTATTTCAGCCTCCAAATCGGCCAACTGCATTGACCGGCCGGCTGACAGTTTCAGTTTTTCATCAATATCTAAGGCATGAGGATCGAATAGTTCCAACAAGGTATTTAAAATGACTTTAAGCCGCTGCACCTTAATGGGGAGGATACGGTCATCTTGCAGTTGAATGGGAAGAAGAGTTTCAGGAGGCATTGAATCGAGAATATGTGGTTCGAATTTATCGCGGGAATGGTGTAAAAGGTTGATCAGGATAGGTAAAAGGTTGATTTTCTCCTCTCCCACCAATATGCCCAACTCCACTCCAAACCAATCAACACCTGATTCGCTGTCAATTTCACCATACCATTGGTCAGATTGTTCGATCACCTGAAATGGATAACTTTTATCCATCTTTATTTTCCAGCCTTTTTTTTGCAATTGAGGCAAAGTGTTAAGATGAAAGTGGAGCAACATTTTACTGCTGTTGCTATCATCACTCCAGTCAGAGATCAGCATCTCCTGTTTTTTGGCGGCAGTCGGTGAATAATCATGGAATTCGCCCAGAGGGAGAAATCCTGCTAATAACAATTTTTCCCTGGCAGTAGATTCCACCTGCCGGTTTCGCTGTATGGAACGAAATATTCCGTCACTGTATTTTTCCAACCTTTCCGGCGCCCTGCTTGTATATACAGCCTCGACACCATCATAATCAAAACTCAGGCGAACCAAAGGCAGTAAAACTTTGTCACCTGGCAGACTTCTCTGATAAAACCAATAATCGTTGGTCAGTTTTTTGATGTATTGGCCATATA
>CAZTWC010000376.1:0-3169 GCA_964617105.1 uncultured Myxococcia bacterium | reverse complement strand
TTATAAAAGAGATTACTTCTGCATGCAATTCCTTTAAAGTGATAGGTTTTGACAAGTAACGGTCAGCACCGCTTTTAAGGGCGTTAATTTTCATATCGGTTCCGCCCCAGGCAGTTAAAAGAATAAAGTAAACATAACTGACATTTACATCTTGCTTTATCTTTTTACACAGAGTCAGCCCATCCATTCCCGGCATCATGTTATCGGAAATAACAATAGCAGGACGCTCCCTCTTTATAACCTCCCAGCCTTCGTTGCCATCTGTGGCGGTTACAACATCAAATCCCTGTACCTCGAAGTGCTCCTTATATAATTCTAACAGAGGAATCTCATCTTCAATGATACATATCTTGTTGTTGGAAAGGGTTGTGTCCATATTGATTTTGTTATCCAAAAACTATTTAACCGATGGAAGAAGGGCTTTTATGGACGGGTTTATCTTGTCAAGCAGTCCGGAAATATCTCCTTTGACTTTTTGGCTGGTTCGCTTTTCAACCAAGGCGGTTTGGGCATTTAAAAGATTCAGATTTAACACAAAAACTTTTCCAATTTTGCCCACACTTCCAGTTATAAACTTGTCTGCATTCAACAAATTACCCATCTGCTTCAGGCAATCTCCGTCTTGGCAATTACCGAACTTGATTAATTCCGACTGGTGCTTGAGAATCATCTTTATATCATCTGCGCACACCACGTCATGTTTACCCATAGAGGCCAATTCTGAGCAGATTTGATTGGTCAATAACTGGGGAATACTGGGGTCAACCTGCAGTGCTTTTAGTTCATTTACCGCAATCTTCATCTTTGCCTTGGCCTTGCCCGGCTCATTTTTCTTACCTTTCTCTTCGGCAAAAATATTAGAAAATGCGGTTAAATAAAAAACGCCGATCACTAGACATAAAACAATTTTCTTTAAACGCTGTTCAATCATTGAGATCTCCTCTTTTAACCACTATTTTCTATTTTTTTGGGGAGGTATTAGACGGTTTGGCCTTCTTTGAGTTCTTGGCTTTACTATCTTTACTTTTTTTTAGAACCTTGGTTTTATCCCCTTTTATTTCAACGCTGATTTTTTCATCCTCTTGGAATTCCGGCATGTGCACTGCCTGCTCATCTTTTGGCAACCCTAATTTTTCCTGTAAGGTAATTAGCAATTTTTTTCCGGCGTTTTTATTATAACCAATATTAACAAAGGATACTTCACCCTCAGAATTGACCATGTATACAGCAGGTAATCTTTTTACCGCATAGCGTTTCATAATTAAATTATAGGGATCTTTTACCACTGGAAATTTTACCCCCTTCTCCTTAATTAAAGCACTTACCTTCTGCTGATCTACCTTGTTTTTATCTACGCTGATACTCACCACCTGCAAACCTGCTTGTTTATACTTCTCGTAAAGCGCATTTAGAAAAGGCAACTCCCTGATACATGGTTTACAGTAGGTAGCAAAAAAACTAATCACCAATAGTTTTTGAGGGGTGCTGGCCTCTTGCCCCACATAATCTTCCAATATATATTGCCGGATATTGCAAACTTTTGAGTTTAGTGTTCTGGCAATAAAATTGGGGGCAACCACCCCTAATGCCAGGTGTTCGGAGGCTTCAACTTTTTTTCCCTGAACATCATAACTAGCCATAAAAAAGAAAGAAAACACCACCAGCATTGGCACCACAAAAAATAGTTTATTGTGAAACCCGCGCCCGAAATTACTTCTCATTGTTTTTGTCCTCCATGGACTCGGTGGACGGTGAGGCAGGTTTATCTTCTGCTTTTGCTTCTGGTGCCTTTTCCGGAACAGGCTCTGCTCCCTCTGTCGGAACTGGAGTATCGGCTTTTTCTGGTAAATTCCCAGTTTCACCCTTAGTTTCGCCAACAGAACCTGCGGCAGGTTCCGTTTGGTCGTCATTTTTTTGTTCCTGCGCTGCAGGAATACTACCCATCCCTTCCATTACCGATTTTTTGCTACTGCTCATATAGGCTAATAGAACAGAACTGAGCATAAAAGCGATGGCCAAACCGGTAGTTAATTTACTTAAAAGCGGGGCCGCCCCTCTGGAGCCCAGGATGGCCTGGCTGGAACCGCCGCCAAAGGCTGCTCCCATACCTCCTTTGCCGGGCTGTAAAAGAACTATCAACACCAAAAATATACAAATACACACATGTAAAACTATAAACAAAGTAAACATTTATAAACAACCTCCCAAACACCAAAAAAAAAGGGATCTAAAACTATTTTACAGGCACAAACTTGATAATCCGCAAAAAAGATTCCGCTTTTAACGAAGCCCCTCCCACCAGTGTGCCATCAATATCCGGCTGGTTCATTAATTCATCTACATTGTCAGGCTTGACACTTCCACCATAAAGGATCCTGATTTTAACCGCCATATCAGTCCCCAGGATATCATTCAGTAAGCCTCTGATAAAACAATGAACTTCTTGAGCCTGCTCACTTTTAGCAGTTTTACCGGTCCCAATGGCCCATACCGGCTCATAAGCCACCACAATTTTGGCCGGATCTGTAACAGATACTCCCTTCAGTCCTCCCCGAATCTGTTTTTCCAGCACCAAATTGGTGCGGTTGGTTTCCCGTTCCTGCAGAGTTTCCCCTACACAAAGGATAGGCACCAGTTCGTGCTCCAGGGCAGAGTGTACCTTTTTATTGATCAGGCTGTCATCTTCGCTGAAATACTGCCGCCGCTCCGAATGGCCTAAAATCACATAAGGGCAACCCAGGTCTTTTAACATCAATGGTGATATCTCCCCAGTATAGGCGCCGGAAGAGGACCAGTGCATGTTTTGACCCGCTATTTTAACCGGGCTGCCGGCAGTTATTGCCTTTACCGATTCCAGGGCGGTATAGGGCGGGGAGATAACAATCTCCCGGTCGCCTACATCAGTACAATTGTCAACCAGGCTTTGAGCCAGGTTACGTGCATCATCCAGGTTGCCGTGCATTTTCCAGTTGCCTGCTAAAAGTGGTACGCGCATGTGTTTACCTCTTAATATAAATGAATTATTATACTATTTTTCCTGCAATGCTGTCAACCCAACCAGGTGACCGCTTTCAATAAACTTAAGCGATGCCCCGCCTCCAGTGGAAACAAAGAAAAATTTGTCGGCCAGACCAAACTTGTTAATGGCCGCCACCGAATCTCCACCACC
>CAZTWC010000375.1:0-3170 GCA_964617105.1 uncultured Myxococcia bacterium | reverse complement strand
GATAAAGCAGTATGCCAGGGCCAGCCAGGCCAGCCGCAAGATGAAATATGCGACGGAAAAGACAATGACTGCGATGGTCAGGTAGATAACGGCGATTTGGATTGTCCCAACCATTTTACCTGTCGTTCAGACGGTGGCGGCTGCTATACCAGTTGTTCTGCCGATACCCATTGCCAAGATGGATTTTATTGCAGCACTTCAACTGGTCTGTGCCTATCCCTCAAGGAAAACGGCAGCCAGTGTAGCGGAGATGATATCGATCCAAATGGCTCCCACCAATGTAAGAGCAAACACTGTCAAAACGATTTTTGCTGCTTATCTGGTGATTGCTGTGTCAAGGTTGCTGACTGTCCTGCCTCTTATAAAAAAAGATGGAAATGTAATAGTACCCAAACCTGCCAGGGAGAGGTAGAACTGCCCGTCTGCCTGGATTATACCTGTAAATATTCCTCTGAACAGGACGACACCGCCTGCGGTCTTGATATCAAAGCCCTGGAATGCGGGTCTTACAAAGATGTTTATTGCACCGGCCAAAAAGAGCAGCCTAAAACAATCGCCTGCCCGGCCCAATGCACCAGTGATGATAACTGCAAGTCCAATGCTTTTTGCTCAGACAGCAAAATCTGCCAAAACAAATTGCCAAATGGAGATAAATGCAGCCGCCATTATGCCTGCCAAAGCGCTCATTGCAACAATTTTTGCTGCCAGGAAGGGCTTTGCTGCAGTAAACCTCAGGATTGCGCAGAAGGCTCTACCTGCCATGACTTTAAGTGTCAAAAACTTAAAAACAATGGGGAGAGTTGTCAGGAGTCATGGGAATGTGCAAGCACTATCTGTAACCCGAACAGCAATCTCTGTTGCCATGCTGCAGGCCAGGAAAACTGCAATGGGGTGGATGACGATTGCAATGGACTTACTGACGAAAACCTGACGCCACCTCTGGCCGACAACCAACAGGGAGTGTGCCAGGGTGTCGAAAAAATTTGCCAGGGTGCTCAGGACTGGCAGGAACCCGATTATAGTGGCGTACGATTTTTTCAGGAAATGGAACTGGCGCCCGGATCAAATCCCAGTCTATGTGGAGATAATCACGACAATGACTGTGACGGTAAAACTGATGAGGGGTGTCCCCGCCCTATCTCCACCTTTTTGTCTCAATGGCTGCTTTTGGGACCAATAAATTTTCCCGCCTCTGAAAGGGATGCGGCTCACAATAAGAAGTATATCACCCAGGAGGGCACCGATTTCTTTGCCTATCACAACATGAACCACCCGGATCAGGGCAATTTAAAATGGACAAGTTACGATGACAGCATACCCGGCAGCAATGATGACCAATACGATGGGATCATATATTTTGACAACTATTATGGCGATCATACCAACAGCGTGGCCTATGCCTATTTATATCTGTGGGTTGATGAAACTAAAGATGTATATTTTCGCAGCGGTTCTGACGATAGCATCAAAATCTGGCTCAACGGCAGTCAAATAATGGAATACGACGGCGCCCGCTCCCATGGTATTGACAGTGAATATACTAAAGTGAATTTGGTAGCGGGAATTAAATACCGGCTGGTAGTAAAGGTAGTAGAATTTGAAGGCGGATGGGGCTTTTCCCTACGGGTCACAAACCAGGATGGCGGGCCGATTTCCGGACTGCACACCTCGCTCTGTGAATCTACCGACGAAGGAACCAAGTGTGACAACGCGGATAATGACTGCGATGGCCAAACCGATGAAAATTTATGCGCTGGCGGTTACGCCTGTAAACCAGAAGGTTGGGCCTGCCACACCAGTTGCAGTGATGACAGTCATTGCCAAACCGATTGGTACTGTTACCAAAATAGTTGCTTTAAAAACGGCACGCTTCGCTGGTCGCGCCTTGGCCAGCCCAATGATCCCAATGACCAGATGGGCTCTATCGTAGGCAACCTGGCCCAGGATTCTGCCGGTAACCTGCTTATCTCCGCCAACAACGAAGGCAAAAACCAGCACCGGCTCTACTCTTTTGATCCCCAGGGTAACTTCAACTGGTACGTGGATATCAGCCGCCAGATCACTTCGGGGCCAGCAGTGGGGGAACACCAGGTAGCCTATCTTACCGCCCAGGGAGATGGACATGCCTGGGTAATGGCTGTAAACCTGAATGACCGGCAAAATCCTATTAAGTGGGAAAATAAAATCGCCCCAAATCTGGTCTTTAACCATACGCCCACCATTGGATCGGCTATAACCAATAACTTGTATTTGATGTCAAATATGTACGACTCCAAAAGCCATACTTTTGCTATTAACCAGGAATTTGGCACGGTATCCTGGCAGATCAGCACCGGCTGCGGCTCTTACAACCCCGCTTCGCCCATCACCATGGCTAACGGATCTATTTATCTCACTGAAGCCTGCGGCCCTCTCTTTTTTCTGGCTGACCACTTTTGTCAGGGCAACGGATTGGAGAGTATTGACCCCTTACACGATATGACCGGCTGTAAAGTCTGGGAAACAAATCCAGACGGCAACACCGGATATTACGGAGGTCACCGGGGTCAGGCAGCTATTGGCAGTGATGGCACCATTTATACCGGAAGTTTTGAGGGATATATCTATGCTATCAATCCGGATGGCACCTTGAAGTGGCGCTTCAAAACCGGTTACAGCAGTGAACTTTACTACCGCCGTACCACTGAAGGAATAACTGTTCACCGCACCTCAGACGGACGCGATCTGGTATATTTTGGCGCTATGGACAACATCTTTTATGTGCTGGATGACAGCAAGTGCAGCCAGGGTGACCGGGATTTTTCTATCGGCGTCGTAAAATGTGAAACAGATATCCAAGGCTTCCTGGACTGTAACGTAGTACCAGGCCAAATAGACGACCCATACGGATGTATACATCATCATAATAATTTTAGTGCCGGCGGCCATAAAAGCAATATCTTTTCGGTTCCCACGATTGATAAAAATGGTTCTGCCTTCTTTACTGTAAATTGGCCTAACTCTTCGGTCCTCTATATGCTGCCCAGAGACCAACAGGGAAAATTTGGCGCCTTAATTGATTATCATCAACCCCATCAACCCCAAAAT
Source organism: uncultured Myxococcia bacterium (assembly GCA_964617105.1). Taxonomy (GTDB): domain Bacteria; phylum CAZTWC01; class CAZTWC01; order CAZTWC01; family CAZTWC01; genus CAZTWC01. Next base: position 83 of record CAZTWC010000375.1, on the reverse strand, counting down.
TCATCCCCCCTGATTGGTGAAGACAATGTGGTCTACACCCTGGGAAATAACCGGTTGCTGGCCATAAATTATCTAAATCCAGG
>CAZTWC010000374.1:0-3194 GCA_964617105.1 uncultured Myxococcia bacterium | reverse complement strand
TAAGCAATTGATTTTTCACATGAAAACACTATTCTTTTCAACACCCTTTTTTAGAGATAAAGTCCAATTTGATTTTTTTAGTAAGCATATACTCAAGTCGCTCCAGGAACGTAATTTTCGATTTGGCCAGCGCAATATATTTGTCTGGTCAGCGGCTTGTTCCAGTGGTGAGGAGCCCTATACTATCGCTATATGTCTTAAGGAGGCTTTGAAGTCATTTTTAAGTTGGAATGTGAAGATTTTGGCATCTGATATCAGCACCAAGGTGTTGAGGAGAGCCCAGGATGGGATTTATCATTCCGAATCCATTGAGAGTTTAAATAGTAAAGATATCAAGCCCTATTTTTTCAAGCAAAAGGGGGAAAAAGATGAGATCTTTTACCAGATAAAACCGGAGTTACGGGAGTTAATAACTTTTCGGCGTTTTAATCTGAACCAGGATAAATTTTCTTTTAGTCGCGGATTTGATGCAATTTTTTGTAAAAATGTGATGATCTATTTCAACCAGGAAACCAGACAGCACATTCTTGATAAGATGCACAACAGTCTGGTTAAAGGGGGGTATTTGTTTTTAGGCTCCTCAGAAAACATGGTGGGTATCGAGCATCTATTTGAAATGGTTAGACCGGGAATTTTCCAACGGCCCTTGGACGAAAAACATTAAAGGGGCGCCAGGGTTATAAACGGATACACTGAATGAACAATAATCGTAACAAAGGTGATAAAATAAAAGTGCTGGTGGTAGATGATTCTTCCACCGCCCGGGTGATCTTTACCGAAATACTCAACAGTGACCAAAATATAGAGGTGGTCGGCACGGCCATAGATCCAATTTTTGCCCGCCAGAAGATTGCCACGCATAAACCAGATGTGATCACTTTGGATATAGAGATGCCGCGAATGGATGGGCTCACTTTTTTAAGTGAGTTGATGAAAACCAATCCTATCCCGGTGATTATGGTCAGCTCCGCCTCTAAACTGGGTGGAGAAAAGGCATTAGAAGCCTTGTCCAGGGGAGCGGTTGAATTCGTGTCCAAGGTCGATAACCTGGACAAATCTATGCTGCACGAAGTAGCGATCCAGTTGATCGACAAAGTGAAGGCTGCTGCCGGGGTGGATGTAAAAAAGTTATCAAAGAGGTTAAAGTCGGTCCAAGGACTCTTTGTGCCTCAGCCAAAATTATCGGCCGACGTAGTTATTCCCCAAAAGAGGTTTGCCAATACCACCTATAAGGGCGAGAAGGTGGTGGTAATTGGGGCTTCTACCGGCGGCACTGAGGCTTTGGCTTTTATCGCTAAGTCTATGCCGGAGAATTCTCCTCCAATGGTAATTGTTCAACATATGCCGGAGTTATTTACCAAAACTTTTGCTGATCGGTTGAACATTGAGAGCCGAATGGAGTTCAAGGAGGCTGAAAATGGAGATCTGATCTTGCCGGGCCGGGCACTGGTGGCGCCGGGCAACTTCCATACTCTGATCCTCTCCTCTGGCCAAGAAAAACTTAAAGTAGAGGTAAGGGACGGTCCTTTGGTTTCAAGGCACCGGCCCTCGGTAAACGTACTCTTTCGTTCTACCGCCCAGAAGATTGGTAAAAAAGCGGTAGGCCTAATCCTGACCGGTATGGGAGATGATGGCGCCCAGGGGATGGCTGAGATGAAAAACAATGGCGCCTACAATATCGCTCAGGACGAGAATTCTTCGGTGGTATTTGGTATGCCCAAAGAGGCGATTAAAGCAGGAGCGGTGGATACGGTTCTTCCTTTGGAGAAGATTCCCGGAGAGATATTAAAGGTATCAGGTTTTGAATGATTTATCAGAGATCGAGGGTAGTTTAATAATGTTACAAAAGACGGTACTTATAGTCGATGATTCACCTTCTATGAGGCAGATGATCGAGTTTACCATTTCCAACATGGGTTTTAACGTAGTTCAGGGCGTAGATGGAGTCGATGCTTTGGAGAAGTTGGAAAAAAGCAATCCAGACCTTTTTCTGGTGGACATCAATATGCCCCGGATGGATGGAATTACCTTTATAAAAGAGGTGAGGAAAAAAAGAAAATACAGCCATACTCCTATTGTGGTATTAACCACTGAGTCACAGCCGGAAAGGAAAATTCAAGGCAAAGAGGCCGGTGCTACAGGTTGGATAGTCAAACCCTTCAACCCCCTTAAATTGGTAAAAATCATCAATAAAGTTTTACCACAATAACCCCCATATTCGCTAAAAGGGCTCTAAGCCTGCCGGGTTAATAGTTTCCGATTTATCTTCGCTCTCAATTGATAAACCTGTTGGATAAATACCTCCTGGTCAGATAAAATATCCACTTCAGTTGAGATATGCCCGCTTAACTCTTTCCCAGTAGAAAAAATGTTTTCGCCACATTTGACCAGGAGAAAAGCTCCTTGATATTGGTGAGAATTTTGTTTGAATCCATTCCATACTTTGGCTAGTTGGATATCCTGGGCAATCACCACAAAGGGGGAGTGTTTTTTTATAGCTGCACCTAGTGAGTTAGCGGTGGTGATCTTTTGAACCTGCCAACCCTCCTGGCTTAGGTGCAGGGCCAATTTTTCCCCCACCGAGTTTTCTTTGAGCAAAAGGAGCAGTTTATCCGAGGTAAAAATATCTATTTGGGAAGGAGTTATCTGTTCTGAAAAACCCTTTGCATTAATTATAATCTGGTACATCTCTTCCAGTAGAGCGTGGTCTAATCCTCCAAACAGGATCAATTCTTTTTGCAATTCAATATTTTGGTGCTCCTGTCTGGACAAAAACCGGATACCTTCGGTGGCTCTGAACAGTAGGTCTATGCTCTCTTGCAGTTGAAGATCATCGGCAAGGGGGTCAATTTGAAGGATAATTTCATCCATAAAAAATCCGGCTTGCTGGAGAAGGTACAAAGAGGAAACATCGGTAAATTGCCGCAGGGTGGAAATAACCGGTTTTATCTTTTCCAGATATGAACGCCGGCGCGTAAGGTTTTGTTGACTATTTTCCCGCTCTTTCAGAAAAATGGAGGATTCCAAATGGATTAGGCAACTCTCCATCTCTTCCAGAATATCTTCAAATTGTTGTTCTGAATCACACATATTGAAAGATTATATCTAATTCTCATGGGGATGTAAACCATTTCCCGCAGGGGGCAAACAACTGCTTGACATAATCTATACATATATGATACTATCTATTCATA
>CAZTWC010000373.1:0-3203 GCA_964617105.1 uncultured Myxococcia bacterium | reverse complement strand
GGGGTCGGCTGACTCCTGGATGCCTCTTTTCTCGGCCAGAAACTGTGGCGTTTATCGTCTGGCAGTAAGTAATATTCCCTTTGGGAAGAAAAGTTCTATAAATTCCGGGGAATCTTCACCTATACCCCAATTTTATCTGGCCTGGGACATGATGGATCTAAACCCGTGCGGGTAATCAATCACTCAGCTGAGTTTATTTTCGCTTAATCAATTGCGGTTTCCACCCGGTTATATTCCTTAATAATCTCCGCCAATCCACCCTCTTCATCCAATTGCTGCAGTATTTTCAATCCCTGACTAAAATCTTTTTCATTCTTGATCTCCAGTTGGAGACACAGTTTTTCCCCCTCCATATTTGAGGGGAAAAGCAGCCGGATATTTTTGGGAAAAGAGAGATGTTTGATCATTTTGTTCAAAATCGCCTTTCTAGCGGGCAATATAGGAGAACGACGGAGCAAAATTGCCTGCACTATTTTTTCCTGCCTTTGGCGGCGATTTAACTTCTCATTAATGGGCTGGGTGGATAAAATATCCTTAATTATAATATCTACATTTCGGCGTTCTATCTTTTTAAGATCAAAGAGATTTCGGCATACCTGTTTAAAAGTGTTGGCATTGAAATTAAAACGGCATAACAGATCAAAAAGAAAATCGCGTTCCTGGGTGTCAAATAGCCGCAAAGGCCACAAACGGTTTTCATTAATTTGCTGAGATACAATTTTTTCTTTTTGGCCTCCGGTCAGACTATTTATCCACAAATAGCGTTCTTGCATCTCTGGGGAGAGTTTGCCTATCGGCCTAAGCCCATCCATTTGCCGCAGTTTGTCGGCAATTTGGGTCACAGTTAATTTCAAATGGAAAAACCGGACAAACAGGTTGCCCATCTCTATGGGGTTAAATTGGCGCTGTTGGTTGTCAGTTAGCCAAATATCCAGCAATTGTTCCTCTTCTAAATTTTCTAACCTATTCTCTTTAGGTGCTATCTCCCCCTCCAAAATCAGGGCATCTACCTTCTTATACCCCAAAGCCTGCAAAGCCGTAAAACGCCGGTAACCACAAACCAGGCCATAGTTTTTTGGGGCACTTTTTATATCTGCCAAAGGAACAATGATCAGGGGCGACAGCAACCCAAACCTTTTGAGAGATTCTTTAAGACCCTCTAATTGATCAGGAAAAGAAATCTGTAAAGGAAGGGTTTGGATACATATTTTGGTCAGTTCAACCTGCTTAATCTCTTTTGTTTTTTTCATAGTTTTTTCATTATATATTAATACATTGATGTAAATTTAACTGTCTACTATAATTTTATTTGTTCTTAAATTGCCGATCTGTGATTTAGATCATAGAAGAGAATCAAACTTTCTTGTATTATTGTATCAGAAACTGAGCCTAATGCCATCATCAAAGTAATTTATCAATGACATAAATGTCTACGAGGTAAACATAATGGCTGTATCATTTGCCAACCGATTTTTACTCTTTTTGCAGATGCCCATCATCCTGCTTCTGGTTTCCTGTTCCAGCACCGAAAAAGGGATACCCTGCCAGGATGATATCAACTGCCCTTTGGGCATGATCTGCAACAACTCCGGTTTTTGCCAACTTATCGGAGACTGTGTTCCAGCCTCCCCCCCGGTGGAGGTTTGTGATGGAGTGGATAACGACTGTGATGGGGAGACCGATGAAGGGATCGACCTGGATAAAGACCCGCAAAACTGCGGTCTGTGCGGCAACCAGTGCCAATTTGCCAACGCCCAGGAGGTATGCCTAAATGGAATCTGCCAAATCGAAAGTTGTAAGGAAAACTTTAAAGATTTAAACCATTGGAATTCTGATGGATGTGAATACCAATGCACCATTTCCGGAAAAGAGATCTGTGACGATTTAGACAACGATTGCGATGGAAAAACCGATGAGCACCTGGAGTCACCTGCCTGTCAGTTGAAAAAAGGGGTATGCAAGGGAAGTTTTAAAACCTGCGGGGGCAAAGAGGGTTGGCTGGACTGTAGAAAAGATAATTATGGTGATCTATACCAGCCCCAGGAGATCTCCTGTGACGGCAGGGACAACGACTGTAATGGTCTGGTGGACGAAAAATTTGACCTGACCTCAGATCCGGCCAACTGCGGTTTTTGCGGTCGCACTTGCCAATTTAAAAACGCGGTGGGCCATTGCCTGGGCGGATTTTGTTTAGTGAAGGAGTGCAAGCAGGGCTACTTTGACCTGGACGGCAACCCTGCCACCGATTGCCAGAAATGTGAGCAGAAAAACCAGGGGCTGGAAATCTGCAATGGCAGCGATGATGATTGCGATGGTCTGGTGGACGAAGGCTTTGATTTGGCTTCAGATGCCAACCATTGCGGCTTTTGCGGCCATATCTGCCAATTTAAACAGGCCAGATCAGAATGCCGGGCTGGAGAGTGCGCTTTATCTGGCTGTTTTCCCGGCTGGATTGACTTGAACCAAAAACCAAAAGATGGCTGCGAATACTCCTGCAGTCTGTCAAAGGATGGGGCTGAAATCTGTAACGGAAAAGACGACGATTGCGATGGTAAAACCGATGAAGAGTTATCAGTGCCGGCGGCCTCTAAAAATAGGGGGGTCTGTAAAGGAGAAAAAAAGTCGTGTGGCGGTGAGCAAGGATGGCTAGACCCCGACTATTCATCTTTGGCCGGATTTGAAAATATAGAAAAAAGTTGTGATGGGTTAGACAACGACTGTGACGGCAATACAGACAACCCGCCTTTTGATTTGGATAATGATCTTGCCAATTGTGGCCAATGCGGAAAAAATTGCCGGACGGACAACGCCGAGCCTTACTGTCTAATGGGGGTCTGCTCTATAAAATCCTGTCTGCCAGGCTGGTGCGACCTGGACCAATCTGCCGCCAACGGCTGCGAACATGCAAATGTTTCTACCCAGAACGGTAAAGAAATTTGTGATCAAAAAGACAACGACTGCGATGGTCTGGTGGATGAAGATTTTGATCTGCAGCAAGACCCGGAAAATTGTAGCGAATGTGACAAGAAATGCAGTTTCGACAATGCTGCCGCAGCCTGCCTTAAAGGCCAATGCCAACTCTTATGGTGCCAAGACTATTATTTTGACCACAATCAGAATGCGGCTGATGGCTGCGAAATTGGGCCCTGTCTGGATGAGGGCGAACTATGCGATGGCCAGGACAACGACTGTGACGGGGTTAC
>CAZTWC010000372.1:0-3232 GCA_964617105.1 uncultured Myxococcia bacterium | reverse complement strand
GCGCTCGGATAACTAGGCGCAGAATATAAAATTCCCGCAGGCGTATGTTCTTATACGTCGAGGATAATTTTATATTCTGCAACAACGTTAGCCGAGATGCAGCCGAATTTTTATTAAAATGTTTTGGCTAAGTCGAATATTGGTAGATACATAGCAATGAGGAAAAAACCTACCATGCCTCCCAGCACCACCATCATCAACGGCTCCAATATAGAGGTCAGTGCATCTACGGCCGTGTCAACCTCCTGATCATAAAAATCAGCAATTTTATTCAGCATCACGTCCATAGCGCCGGTCTGCTCTCCCACTGCAATCATCTGAATAACCATTCCCGGGAAAATTTTAGCCTCTGCCAAAGGTTCTGATATCCCCTTACCTTCACTGATATGATCCCTGGCCTTGTAGATGGCTGCTTCCACCACCATGTTACCAGAAGTCTTGGCCACTATATCCAGGGAGTCCAGAATAGGAACTCCACTCTGCAGCATGGTAGCCAGGGTTCGGCAAAACTTGGCTACCGCCACCCGGGTTAACAAACTTCCAATAATAGGTACTTTAAGAGAGATGATATCGATGACCCGCCCTCCCCCTTTGGTAGCGGCCACCTGCTTGATCAGCATGAAGGAGCCAATCAGCACTATAAATATCATACCGATATTGTTCTGCACAAATTCGCTCATTGTAATCACAATTTTAGTTAATGGGGGGAGCCCTTCATCGCCCAGGTCGGCAAACATGGTTTTGAACTTGGGGATGACATAAATCATTAGCACTGCCAAAACCAGCAAGGCTACTATTAGCATACCGATAGGATAGGCCATGGCGGATTTGACCTTTTTCTTTATAGCCATACTTTTTTCGATATAACCGGCCAGCCGGTTCATAATATTATCCAGGATTCCTCCGGCCTCCCCGGCATCTACCATGTTGACAAAAAGTCGGTCAAATACTTTGGGATGTTTCCGTAGGGCATCAGCAAAAGTTGTTCCTCCCTCAACATTGTTTTTGATATCTATAATTATCTTTTGAAAAAATGGGTTGTCACACTGGTTTCCCAATATCTCCAGACACTGCACCAGCGGAAGACCGGCATCGATCATGGTGGAAAACTGTCTGGTAAAAATCACCAGGTCTTTCTGACTCACCGAACCACCAATGGTAAGTTTGGACAGATCGGGCAACAACTTTTTATTCACCTTTATCGGCTGGAGATTTTGCTGCCGTAACCTAGAATTTACCATATCGACACTGGCGGCATCCATTACCCCCTTTTTAAGTTCTCCGTCTTTGGTCTTGGCTTGCCATACATAATCTGGCATATATTTTCTCCCTCAGGTCTTGACTTTGGTGTCAATTCCGTGAATATCGTCCTTTACCAATAGTCTCGTGTTAGTTGCTTTCCTGGGAAACAATCATGTTGCGCAATTCATCTGGATCGCTAGAACGCCCCAGAGCATCTTCCAGGGAGATAATCCCCTGCTGGTAAAGAGAATTCAATGACTGATTCATAGTTAACATATGGTGTTTTGATTGTCCTATTTGCATCTGAGAATAGATTTGATGAATCTTATCGTCACGAATCAAATTTCGAATAGCGGGAATTGGGATCATAATCTCCATGGCCAATACCCGACCGGGACTCTCAACCTTGGAGATCAACTGTTGGCTTACCACCCCTTCCAGCACAAAAGAGAGTTGAGCCCGAACCTGCTGCTGCTGGTAAGGAGGAAAAACATCGATAATGCGATTTATGGTTTGGACACAGTTGTTGGTATGCAAGGTGGCAAAACATAAATGCCCGGTTTCAGCAATGGTAAGAGCGGCATCAATAGTTTCCAGATCTCGCAACTCGCCAATCAAAACGATATCAGGATCCTGACGCAAAATAGATTTCAACGCTTTTTTAAAACTATCTGTATCTGTCCCAACCTCGCGTTGGTTGATTAGCGCCTTTTTATGGACATGTAAAAATTCTATGGGATCTTCTATCGTAATAATATGGACATGGCTTTGATTGTTTATTTGGTCAATCAGAGCGGTGAGGGTAGTACTCTTGCCGCTGCCAGTTGGGCCGGAAACCAGCACCAGCCCCCGTGGTATTTTTACCAGATTCTGTATCGACGGGGGTATTCCTAACTCTTCAAAGGTCATTGCCTGGGTAGGAATATTTCTAAAAGAGGCGGCCACTGCTCCCCTTTGCATGAAAATATTGGCCCGAAAACGCCCCATATCCTTTATACCAAAAGAGAGATCCAATTCCTTCTCTTTTTCAAACTTGGCTCTCTGTTCATCGGTTAAAATCGAATAGGCCAATTTCCTGGTGTCTGCAGCATTGGATGTTGACATTTTTATGGTCTGCAGTTTTCCATCAATTCTCAACTGGGGTGCGGTTCCAGTGGTAACATGGAGATCGGATGCCCCCTTTTTTTTCAGCAATTTTAATAGGTCATAGAGACTAGTCATTACGATCTCTCTAATCGGCTGCAGATACCCTCAGCACTTCATCGATGGTGGTAAAACCCTGCTTAATTTTTTTTAATCCCGATTGACGGATGGTGAACATTCCCTCCCGGATGGCCTCTTGTTTTAATTCTCCTACCGAGGCACCGTTCATAACCGAGTCTCTCAAATTATCGGTCATCGGCATCACTTCATACAAACCTGTGCGCCCTTTGTAACCAGTGCCACTGCAATTGGCGCACCCTGAACCCGTATAGTATTCCAATTTTTTAGCATCTTGCTCTTCAAATCCCAGTTCTATCAGGGACTGGATTGGTATTTCCGTCTTATGCTTACAATCGGGGCAAATTCGTCTAGCCAGCCGCTGGGCTACTACCACGTTGACGCTAGCCACTACCATAAATGGCTCTACTCCCATATTTAGTAAACGGTGAATAGTAGAAGATGCGTCGTTGGTGTGTAGAGTTGATAAGACTAAATGACCAGTTAGTGCTGCCTTGATAGCGATCTCCGCTGTTTCAAAATCGCGAATCTCGCCCACCATAATTATATCGGGGTCCTGGCGTAAAAAAGAGCGCAAGGAGGCGGCGAAATTGAGCCCTACCTCTTCATTAACATGCACCTGGTTCACCCCTGGCAGGGTAAATTCAACCGGATCTTCGGCAGTAGAGATATTTACTTCAGGAGAGTTCAATTCGTCCAGAGCAGAATAGAGGGTAGTGGTCTTGCCGCTTCCAGTAGGGCCAGTTACCAACACCATACCATAGGGTTT
>CAZTWC010000371.1:0-3254 GCA_964617105.1 uncultured Myxococcia bacterium | reverse complement strand
CATTCTCAGTGATAATTGCCCTGATAGCGGAGTTGATCCATTTCATATGCTCTTCCAACTCCTGCATTTCCTTGTTCAAATGCTGTTTGGAGCCACCCATGGCGTCTAGCAAATGATCAAATTGACCTATCTGCTTGTTCACTTGTTTTAACAATTTTTGAGAGTATTTGGTTTTTTCTTCAATTTTCCTGATTTTATTGAGGCAATATAGAAAAGAGCCAGATTTTATATTTAAATCTTCTACCAGGTTATTTATCTCGTCCAGTTTATCCTGGTCTACCCGGCAGTAATCCCTTTTTTTGGCAACCGCTTTAAGCGGCCTCCTCTTGGAGAGTTTTTTCTCATCTTTCCCCTCGACCTCCTCCTCTTGACTCTGAAGAGAAAAGAAAAGTTTGTCCTTCCGTTTCTGGGCGGCCGTATCGTCCAGTTGTTTAACGATCTGTTCCAGGTTCAGGTTTATGGTTTTTTGTTCCTGGGCGCTGTCAACCAGTAAACCAATGGAGTCCAGGGCAGATAAGGATAGTCCGATTACCTCCCTCAAGTAAACGGTGTTTTGCGATATTTTTAGCACATCTTCCAGGTTGTGAGAGATAATATTGATCTCATTGCAGCCGATTATCTTTGATTCCCCTTTTAAGGTGTGTAGTTCGGCCAAAGTTTCGTTCAAAATCTCCTGGTTGGCATAATCATCTTCCAGGTCTAATAGATTGTTAACTAATTTGTTTAATCTCTCCCTGGTAATCTCACAATATTGGTCTAAGAGTGAGGTCCTGGGAGGGGGGGTTATCTCCTGTTCAACTATTTTCGGTTCAGAGGGCTTAAAAAATCCCCAGATGGTACCTTCACCATCATCGGTTCTATCATCAGTGCCAGAGCCCTTTTCAACCTCTTTTGAATTACTGGCTCCATTGGTTTGGGAATTATCAACTTTGGATAAATCTTTAGATTTGACATCCTGAGTAGGAGCATCTTGAGGGTCATCCGCAAAGACCGTGCAAGTCTTTCCTTTATATACAAATAGAGAGGATGGTTTATCATCTCCCGTGTCTGGCTTCTCTTTTGATTTACTCTTCTGCGCTGTAAGTTTATCTAAAACTACGGTAATCTTTTTATTCTCTATTTTTTCCGGCTCTTCAAGATTAACAATAATCTCTCTTAGAAATTTAACCCCATCATCCAGGGCAGCGATGGTATCCTGATTTGGCGCCAATTGGCCATTAATCCAGGATTTGAACACCTTCTCTATCATTGATGAAACCTGGAAATAGATATCAAACTTCAGCATGCCGCTCACACCCTTCATGGTATGGGCGTAATTTTTAATTTTCAGAAGCGGTTGCTCGTAAATTGAGAGGGTCAATTCTTTCATCCCCTCTTCCAATTTGACCAGATTCTCTTCCAGTTCCTGCCGGCCTAATTCTATGTAATATTGTTCATCATCCATTCTTAAGCACCTTGGTCAACTTTTCATTGTCCACGATAAAAACAAAGTTATTGTCAAATAAAACCACTGCACTAAACAGGTCCTTTGGGCAGACCATTTCGATCAATTGAGGTAAAGGCATAATCTCCTGGCTGGAAACGGTGTGGAGATCTATCTTCCCAAAGACTTCCAAATAATAATCGTTATCATGTCCGGCCAGCAAAAGATACCGGCTGCTGAAGTTATCTTTCTGGTCAGCGATGGAGATCGATAATATCTCCTCTAACTTCAGGCAACTCTCTGGCGGCATATTTTTTATTGCACCAGACTCGTCCCCTTTTTCTTCCACCCGCAGTACCAAACTGGTATTAAAACCTAATAAATGGCGGCCAAATGAGGTTACCAACAGTTTTGTTAAGCCTTTATTCGGAGTTTTCAGCATCTACCCCAACTCTCTTTTTGAAAATAAGACTATCCAAATCCAGGATGGAAATAATCCGTTTATCCTGTTTGATTATCCCAGTTAGGTAATTGGCCCTGGCATTCTCCGAGGTAACTGGCGGCGGTTCCATAGTTTGGGTGGAAATCTTTTCTATTCCCTTAATGCTACCCACCTTAAAACCAACAGTAACTCCTTTATAAGTCAATACTATCAGCCTTGAGTTTTCCTGGTCGACATTTTCCTGATTAAGTAAATGGCAAAGATCTATCAGAGCCACTATAGTCCCCTTTAAATTGGCAATACCTTCCACGTAAGAGGGGGCCGCGGGTACCGGCGTCACCTCCAAAGGTTCATTGATAGTATCCACTTTGTGGGCATCTACCGCATATTCTTGCTCTCCAAGATAAAAGGATAAAAAGGTCTTTTTTTCATCCTTTACCTGTTCCGAAGTTTTCTCTGGTTTTTCCTGGTTTTCTTTCTGTTCTTCTTCACTCATATTGTCACTCTTAATCAATGTCAGCCCGGGATTAAAATCCCGGGATTTCTTTTAAAACTTATATCTCCACCCTACTCCAGTTTGAAAGCGAAAGACCTGTTTCCAGGAGGAACCGTTATCTTCCTCCCGGCTCAAGTAGGAAAAGATACCCCAACTTAGGCCCAAAGGTTGCCACGACAACCAGTGATGCTGGCTAAGCCGGTAATATAGTTTAAAAGCCGGCCTGGCGCATATCTGCATTAACCAGTATCCTTCCTGAACCCCAAACAAAGGAGATAAATTTAACTCCATCCCCAGAGTTACAGGATAGGTGCTGTTCAACTGATACAGGTATTGGTAACCGAACCCTGGACGCACCAAGAATGCTTTGTCAGCCAGTCCCAATCCCCAAAATAATTTAATCCCTTTATATCCACCTTCAAAAAACAAAGTGTAATTGTTGCCCTGGGCATTGTAAAAACCAAATTCGGGTAATAAATCAAAGGCTATATGATTATTGCCGGCTTTGGCTTCCGGAAAACTGCCACCATAAGTTAGGACGAAAGTCAATACTAATAAAAGAGCTGTGTTTTTCACTCCACAGGCCCCCACTCCTCCTGGCAGTTGATATCCAAACGAGCCAACTCATCCAGGATAGGATTGTAAATTTTGGCTTCTACCGGAATCATTACTCCACAAGAGTTGATCTTCCCCTCCAGGATATACCTCGCCGCAATAGCAACCGGTAATCCAACTGTTCTGGCTACAGCGGTTTGAGTATCTATACTGCCGTAACAGATCAATTTGGAAGTAATCTTTTGCTGTTTACCGGATTGGGGAAATTTAGCGATTAACCGGTGAAACAGCACTACCATATCTTTTTCTCCGGATTGGTAGATAAATTTTTCGGTTAA
>CAZTWC010000370.1:0-3260 GCA_964617105.1 uncultured Myxococcia bacterium | reverse complement strand
TATTTCTAATGATCCCAGTTATGAACTCAATCCGAAGTTGGGCAAATCGATTAATTTCGATCCCTTTGAACCTATGGTTAAAATTTCAAAAGATGCAGGGATTAAAAGGTTTATCTATGCATCCTCATCCAGTGTTTATGGTATCAAAGAGGAGGAAAATGTTAGCGAAGATCTGCCTTTGGAACCCTTAACTGATTACTCGAAATACAAGGCTCTCTGTGAAGATATTTTGCTGAAAGCGGAAGGTGACGGTTTTGTGCCATTGGTTATCAGGCCTGCTACCGTTTGTGGATATTCTCCTCGCCTCAGACTTGACCTTACTGTTAATATTTTAACCAACCATGCCATTAACAAAGGGGTAATAACGGTTTTTGGCGGACAGCAAAAACGCCCAAACTTTCATATTGAAGACATGACTAATCTCTATCTTAACTGTCTGCTTTACCATGACCATCAAATCAGCGGCAAAATATATAACGCCGGTTATCAGAATTTTAAAGTTATTGAGATCGCCAACATGGTTAAAAAGGTGCTGGGTGAAGACAAAATAGATGTTGTTTGTACTCCCACAGATGACAACCGCTCTTATCATATATCATCAGAAAAAATCAAACAGGAATTGGGCTTTGTTCCGTCCCACAGTATTGAAGATGCAGTAAGGGATCTTCAACAGGCCTTTGACAAAGATTTAGTGCCCAATTCCATGGAAGACAAGACCTATTTTAATATTAAAATGATGCAGGCTATCAATTTATCGTAATAGGAGAGATCATGGGTAGATTGCTAAATATTATCACACCTCTTCATACCAGGGCCAAACGTGAATATATTGGCCGTATGGTAGATGGCAAAGTGGAATGTATGAAAATTGCCAAAGAGTATGGACAAAAATTTTGGGATGGTAATCGGCGTTATGGATACGGTGGGTACAAATATGACGGCCGTTGGGAAGTAGTGGCCCAACAGTTGATAGATCTGCATAACCTTAAAGATGATGCCAAAATATTGGATGTAGGCTGCGGCAAAGGTTTTCTGCTCTATGAGTTTAAAAAACTACTGCCAAAGGCTGAAGTGACTGGTTTTGATATCTCTGAATACTCTATTACCAACGCCAAAGAGGAGATTAAAAATCATCTATTTGTCCACCAGGCTGAGTCTCCTTATCCTTTTGGGGATCACCAGTTTGATCTGGTTATTTCAATTACCACTCTTCACAATCTGCCCATATTCGATCTTAAAGTTGCTCTAGAAGAGATAGAGAGGGTAGGAAAAAAGGGATATATCACCGTTGAGGGCTTCAGGAATGAACAGGAGTTATTCAATCTGCAGTGCTGGGCATTGACCTGTGAGTCTTTCTACCAGCCCAATGAATGGATTTGGCTGTTCAATAATTTTGGCTACAGCGGCGATTACGAATTTATCTATTTTGAATAACAGTTGAAAGGTATTTTGTATGGGTCATCTATATACCAGCCTGAAAATATTTCATTTCAAAGACAAAATTGACTCTTTGCCCCAAAAAACAGATGAAATCGAACCACCTATTCATATCAGGATAAAACCCACCAATGCTTGCGGTCACAACTGCTGGTATTGTGCTTACCGGGCCGATAATCTCCAGTTGGGCAAAGATATGCAGATTAGAGACCATATCCCCAGGGAAAAGATGATTGAGATTATTGATGATCTCCATCAGATGGGAGTTCAGGCGGTTACTTTTAGCGGTGGCGGCGATCCATTTTATTACCGATATTTAGAAGAAACCGTTGAAAAACTATCCAAAACCGGAATCAAATTTGCAGCCCTCACCAATGGTTCCAGATTAAATGGTCAGTCTGCTCAACTGTTTGCCCTTCATGGTACCTGGTTAAGAGTATCTATTGACGGATGGGATGATCAGAGTTACTCCCAATACCGGGGTGTCAAAGAGGGGGAGTTCAGCCGGGTGCTGGAAAACATGACCCAGTTTAAAGAAATCGGCGGCAAATGCTATCTGGGTGTTTGTATAATTGTGGACAACAAAAATTTTTCTCACCTTTTTCAGTTAGTAGAGCAACTTAGAGATACCGGAGTGGACAGCGTTAAAATCGCCCCCTGTATTGTAGCCAATTCCGGTCATGAGAATAATCAGTATCACCAGCCTATTTTTGTTCAAACCAGAAAAGAGATTGAGCGGATTGTGGTCCACTTTCATTCTGATCAATTTGAAATTTTTGATTCCTATCATACTCAACTGGAATCTTTTGCAAAAAATTACCGTTGGTGTCCCTATATGCAAATTCTACCTATTATCGGAGCTGATCTAAATATCTATCCCTGTCAGGATAAAGCCTACAATATAGATGACGGCCTGTTAGGCTCAATTAAATCCCAGAGTTTTAAACAGTTCTGGTTTAACGGCCAGGATAAGTTTTACAAAATTGATCCATCGGCAATATGTAATCATCACTGTGTGGCTGATAATAAAAACCGGCTGCTATTGGAATATTTAGAAGCGGATCAGGAACATCTAGGATTTGTCTAGTAATATTAGATTGTTGCGGTATTGTTGCCAAGTTGTGCAAGGGGAAATTCTAAGAGAGGAATTATCATGAAAACACTGCTCTACAATGTCAGCCATAGAGAAGATATGAAAAATATCGGTTTTGTTCCTCTGGCCTATGTACTCCTGGAGGAATATCTGAGAAAGATGGAACCGGATATGGAATTTTTCCGTTACGATTATATACCAGATGATCCAGAAGCCAAAGAGTTTGAGAACTATTTTCATTATGATTTGGTGGGTTTTCAATTGACCTATCCTAATATCAATGTGGTTTTAGAGATGGTGGAGAGATGGCATAAGGCCGAAGATAAACCTTTTGTGGTGTTAGGTGGTGTGCTGGCCAGCGCAATCGCCTTTGAACTGGTGGAAAATCATCAATTTATCGATGCGGTGGTTATTGGTGAAGGAGAGGAGTCGCTTCTGCAGTTGACCCATTATCTGGAAGGCAAAATAGAACTAAGTCAAGTCCCGGGTATTGTTTACCGGGACCAGCAGGATAAAGCAACATTTAACCGGGGGAAAAGACCCATTGACTTTGATTTGACCGCCATCCCCAAAAGAGATTACCTGGCTCAACTTCCCCAAGAAGAAGCTAGAAGAACCAGCGTCAGGATTCAGAGCGCCAGAGGGTGTCTGGGAGGATGTTCCTTTTGCATGAACAGTTATAAAAACCGGCTGGACAAAGTAACAACCAAATCCTGGCGGGGGATGTCGC
>CAZTWC010000369.1:0-3265 GCA_964617105.1 uncultured Myxococcia bacterium | reverse complement strand
AAGAACCACTACCAGCGGAGCCAAACGGGCGATCAGGGAAGATCGGGCAAATCCAGGGAAGGTAATCCACAGGGCTATCATCTGTTACAGCAGTTCTTGAGGGATTCCGGGGGACAACCCCCGGGCCCTGAGAACAAAACCGAGCCTGAAAGTAAACACCGATAACACCAGAAGATAAACAGAAAACAATAATATATAAAATTATAGATATAGGACAAACCAATGACCGCAACTAACGCCAATAACAAAAACAGCAAAATAAACCATGCAGAAGCCATAACCTTTTCCAAACACGCTGAGCGGCGGATCAAATCCAGAAAAATCGCCATCAGCCCCAAAGAGATGGAAAAAATCAGTACCTATATAGATTTGGCTGCCAGCCAGGGGATGAAAGCCCTGCTGCTGATAACCGGCAAAGCGGCTCTTTTGGCCAGCGCCCTCAACCGAACCATCATCACTGTTGTTAACCTCGAGCAGTTACAGGACAATATCTTCACCAATATTGACAGTAGCGTGGTGATCTAAAGAGAGTCTGGATTAAACAGGAAAAAAATAAATTTAAGATATCAGGGAGAAAATCATGGGATTAATGAGTTCTTTATACACAGGAGTTGCTGGAGTCAATGCCAATTCTCAGACCTTGCAAGTTGTGGGTGACAATATATCTAACGTAAACACCGCGGGATTCAAATCGGCCCGGGTAAATTTTCAAGATATGCTCAGCGACATGGTAAATGGCGGTACCGGTCCCGCTCAAGTGGGCCGGGGAGCCAAAGTGCAGAATATCGAGCAGATCTTTTCCAACGGCTCTTTGCAGAGCACTGGTAAAGCCACTGATATGGCCATCTCAGGCAACGGTTTCTTCGTTGTCCAGGGAGATTTAAACGGCACCGAGGGACGGTTTTATACCAGAGCGGGACAGTTTAACATCTCCAGCGACGGGTACCTGGTCAACCCTCTCAACCTGAGAGTGCAGGGATACACCACCGACTCAAACGGCAACCTTACCTCCAGCGTTGATGATATCAATGTTACTGCCTCCACTCTGCGACCTAATGAAACCAACCTGGTAGAGATAGTGGCTAATCTGGATGCCCGCACCACTTCGCCGATCGCCATCCCCAATGCCAGCGATATGGAAACCGAGCCGGGACAAAAAAGTAACTTTGCCACCACCATTTCGGTTTACGACTCCCGGGGAGGCAACCACCAGTTGGAAGTGCACTTTGTCAAATTAAAAAACGTAACCGACGATAGGCAAGGCAGTGCCACCGCCTCGCCGGATGCCAACGTATCCTGGAACTATCATGTGCTGGCCAGGACCAGTGAACTGGACCACCCGGTTCCTAACAACGTTGGGGCAAATTATATCCAGATAGGCGGCGGCACCCTGGATTTCAACGCCAGTGGCGCCCTGGTAAAAGTGGATAAAGTCAATGATCCCCAAAAAAGCGGGTGGGCAACCTTTAAAGGAGCGGAAGGGCAACAAATAGACCTGAATTTCATGGGAGCAGCAAAATTGAACCAAACCGGCCAGGCCTCCACCAAAGTGGAGATCGGAGCCAACCTGCGGATCGACCAGGCAACTGCCACCCTGACTGCCGCCCAGGTAGAAGGCGGTACAACTCCTCACTTTACCAAAACCATGGAAGTTTTTGACCAGCAAGGAGTCAAACACCAATTGAAAATTGCCTTTGTCAAAGTAGCTCAGGCTGAAAGGCTGGTAGATAACCCTTCCGCTGCCCCGCCCACTGGCAGCACCCACTTCTACAACTGGCACATTATGGCCAAGTCAGAGGATCTTAAATCGGGAAGCCCCGCTCCTCTCAATAGTGGAAACGCCTGGTCCCATATTGCCGGCGGCACCAGTTACTATGACACCAATGGCGCGTTAATCGGCACCGAGTCCAAAAGCGGCGCCAACTACAACGGCCAGGTAAACTGGAAAAACGATTCCAGCGCCACCACTGTCAGTTTCAATTTTTCGGGAAGCGATACTGCCAGTCCGACCACCCCTTCTTCCAAGGGTCTCAAGGTTTCAGCCTCCCCATTCCAATTGCGGGAAGCCTCAGCCAACGGCCGGGTATTTGTTGAAGGGGCAGAAGACGCTCTGCTCAGCGGTATGACCTGCTTTTCAGCCTCCTCCTCACTGACCTTGCAGAAGCAGAACGGTTTCTCCACCGGTTCTCTGCAGAACCTGTCGGTGGACACCAACGGTATTCTTACCGGCGGTTTCTCCAACGGTGAAAACAGAACCCTGGGCCAGGTAGCCATTGCCAACTTTCAGAACCAGACGGGTATAAAAAAATTCGGTTCCAACCTCTACATCCCGACCCAGAACTCTGGTAATGCTATTATCGGAAAAGCCGGTTCGGGCGGCCGTGGCAGTATATCGGCCAACGCCATTGAGCAGAGCAACGTAGACCTGGCCTCTGAATTTATCACCTTGATCCAGGCCCAGCGCGCTTTTCAGTCTGCCGGTCGGATTATAACCACCTCGGACCAGTTTTTGGCTGAAGTAGTCAACCTTAAACGATAATAACTTAAGATGACCAACTGGTGAAGGTGGAAAGCCGCCTTCACCAACAAATTGATAAGCAGTAAGGTAGTTGATAGTTAAAGTTAAAGTTAAAATTCAAGTTCATACTCATACTCAAGTTGACACGATTACAAAGGAGACTAGACATGACCTGCACATCCACCAAATTCAGCAATTACCGTTTTTCCACCACCGCCGCCAAACAGACCGTTCCGGGAATGCATAACCGCTACGAAACCATCAGTTGCGATGGCAGCACCATCACCCTCACCGCTAGTTTGAAAGACTCCTTGCGGGACATGGGCAACATGGGCTCTATATCTTCTACCAGGCTGGTAGTGTAGAGAGTAGGTTGACATTGGACAGGCTCCACTGGGTGACAAACTCTTTAGGAGCCAATATTTTTTCCCTTCTAATAACCACTTTAATGCGCTATTATTGACAAATTAAATTTAAAAATGAAAAGAATTCCCGGGATTTTAACCCAGTGAAACAGCTCTGCTTCACTGGGTTAAGGCCTGGTTAACTTCTGTCAATAGGGTGCCAAATGCGCAAAAAAGTGTTGATGATTCAACCATGTGATCAAAACTCTTTTTACTCCTTTCACTATCTAAGAACACGCTTTAAAAAAAGTTGGTCCATGCCCCTGGCCCTGGCTACTGTTGCCGCCTTTCTACCGGAAAAACATTTTCAACTCCATTTTGTGGACGAGAGTCTGGAAAAGGT